>DAOUKN010000304.1:0-9990 GCA_034421255.1 Chloroflexota bacterium
AGAGAGACGTGATGCTGTCGGCGTATGGGGGTCTGCGCGGGGATGGGCTGGCGCGGGTACCATGCGCGGCACGTGGTGACCGTGGCTTGGGGGAACGGTGATGGCGCAGGACAACCGATTCGGCATCCCCGGCGTGCCGTTTCCCGTCGGGGTGGAGTACTACCGCCCGCCCACGCCCAAGCCCGAGGTCTGGGACGAGGACTTTGCGCGGCTCAGCGCCGCCGGGCTGCGCATCGTGCGCTCGTTTCCCTATTGGCAGTGGTTCGAGCCGAGCCCGGGTGTCTACGAGATGGACGACATCGACCTGCTCTTCGACACCGCCGAAAAGCACGGGCTCTACGTCTGGCTGGACGTGCCCACGGCCACCCACGGCGCCGGCCCCGACTGGCTACTGCGCCACTTTCCCGACATGCGGGTCGTCAACTACCGCAACGAGCCAGTCGTGCAGGACGCGCACCCGGCCTATGCCCAGGGCGCCCAGGTCCACTGCTTCGATCACCCCGAGTTTCGCCGCCTGGCGGGCGACTTCCTGCGGCACGCCATCAACCGCTACAAGGACCGGCCCAACCTGCTCATCTGGGGCATCTGGGATGGGCCGAACCTGTCATCGGCCTGGGCGGCTCAGGGCGGCGGCTTCCCCTGCTATTGCGTGCACACGCTGGCGAAGTACAAGGCGTGGCTGCGGAAGCAGTTCACCCTGGACGAGCTCAACGCGGTGTTCGACCGCCGCTTCCGCCGCTGGGAAGACGTCGAGCCGCCGCGATCCAACCGCAACGTCGTCGAGATGCGCTGGTACCGGCGCTTCCATCACGAGAACATCGCCGACTATCTGAAGTGGATGATGGACCTGGCGAACTCCATCGATCCGGTGCACGAAAAGCGCGCCCACGGCGGCTGGCGTCCGCAGCCCAAGGACGAATACTGCGCGCCCCTGGTGGACAGCTGGGGCATGTCCATGTCGTCCAACCACCTGCTGACCGTGGACGATCCGAACCTCATCGCCGACCGAGCCCTCGGCTTCGACTGGTCGCGCCAGGTGGGCCGCAACGGGCGGTGGTGGAACGAGGAGATTTACGCCGGCATGTCGCGCGGGGGCGTGACCTGGAAGAAGCAGTCGCACCCGTGCGAGCAGACCATGCTGCTCTGGATGACGCTCATCGGCGGCGCGGCCGGCGCCATGTTCTGGCAGTACCGGCCCGAGTATCTGAGCTTCGAGTCGCCCGGCTACAACATGGTGGCCCTGGACGGCGAGCCGACGCCGCGCTTCCGCGCGGTGGTCGAGGCCCTGGAGCAGATCGAGGGCCTGAGCAACCACCTGCCGATGGAGGTTCCGCAGGCCGACGTGGCCATCGTCTACGACGCCCACTCGCACGAGCTGTTCCAGTTCAACGAAAAGGACGAGCGTTTCCTGGCCGATTTTCGCGGCGTCTACCGCACCCTCTGGCTGCGGGGCATCCCCGCGGACCCGGTGACGCCCAAGATGGACTGGTCCGGCTACCGGCTGCTGGTGCTGCCGAACGTGGCGCTGATGGACGACGCCACGCGCGACCGCCTGGCGCGCACGCTGGACGAGAACCCGGAGACGCAGGTGCTGATCGAGGGCAGCTTCGGGACGTACCAGCATGACGGCCAGTCCAGCTACAACCCGCCGGAGGGCTTTGCCGATCGGATCGGCGTGCGCGTGGCGGATCTCTCGGCGGTGAACGAAAGCGACATTGCGAACGGGCGGAACGTGCTCGAGACGCCCCACGGTCCGGTTCCCGTCACCACGACGTGCGGCTACGCCCTCCTCGAGCCGCCGGGCCCGACCCAGGCCATCGCCCGCATCGGCGATGACACCGTGGCCGTGCGCACCGGCGACGGTCGCATCACGTGGTACGGCCTGACGCTTTCGGCGGGATTCGATGACGTCGCCATTCCCGCCGTCGTGCAGGCGGCGGCTGACGCTGCGGGCGTGAGCGCCCCGGTCGCGGTCGACGGCGATCCCATCGTGCCGGTCCGGCGCCGGTCGCGGCAGGGCGGCTGGCTCGTCTTCGTGCAGAACCTGTCGCGGCAGGCAGCCTCGGCCACGCTGCGTCCGGCTTGGCCGGTGTCGGAGGTCACGGACCTCATCGCGCATGCCCCGGTCGCCGTCGACGACAACGGCTTCCAGGTCACCATGGAACCCTGGAGCGTCGGCGTGTTCCACTGCGACGAGGCCTAGCCGAAATACCGATGAGTCTGCTTGCGCATGCGCGAGCCTCGGGTGCGCGCACCACGAGGGCGGCTACAGTTCCGTTCGCCCTGAGCGTGTCGAAGGGCGTGGTTCGACAGGCTCACCACGAACGAATTGGCGCTTGCGCATGCGCCAGGTGCGTCGCACGTAGATACCGGGGGGATGGTGGACATGCCGGTTGAAGGCGACTACGCCTGCTACAGCAAGGACTGGCGGCGCACGGACCCGGATCTGGTGCTGCAGCTGCCCACGCGGGTGCCGGAACACCCCGAGCACCAGGACCACGTGCTGGTGGACTTCACGCCGGGCGGCGACCTGCTCGCCATCTGGACCATCGCCTACGAGCATGACGCGCGCGACTACGGCGTCTACTTCGCCCGCAGCTCGGACCACGGCCACACGTGGACGGAGCCGGCGCAGATTCACGAGGCCGGGCCAGCCGGCCAGGTGAGCAGCTTCGGCTTTCCCGTCATCACGTCCAGCGGGCGCATCTACTGCTACTACAACCGGTCCGTCGGCTATGGCGAAAACGCCCTCAACGCCGTGCTCCGCTGCCGCTATTCCGACGACGACGGCCATACCTGGATCGACGGGGACGTCGACATCGAGTACCGCCGCACGCCCATCGATCACCCGGACCCGACTGTGCCGCCCATGGGGATCGTGTGGCAGAAGCCAATTCGCGACGCCAAGGGGCGGCACGTCGTGGCGCTCACCCGCTGGGCCGCGCAGTACATCACGCCCAAGCCCTACGTGCCGCACATGGGCGACCGGCCCAACGGCATGTTCCGCGAGTTTCGCTGCGAGTTCCTGCGCTTCGACAACATCGACGACGGCCCGCATCCCAAGGACGTGCGGATCACCTGGCTGCCCGAGGACGAGAACCTGATCCAGGTGCCGGTCAGCTTCGAGCCGCAGGCGTCCGACGGCTACACCTTCTGCGAGGAACCCGGGCTGGTTCTGCTGCCCGACGGACGCCTGTTCGCCGAAATGCGCACCGCCAACGGCGAGCTCTGGTACACGGTGTCCGACGACGCCGAAGCCCTCACCTGGCGCCCAACCGAGGTGCTGCGCTTCACGGACGGCGGCGAGCCCATGCTCAACCCCAACTCACCCTCACCGATGTATCGGATGGAGGACGGGCGGTACCTGCTGCTCTTCCAGAATCACGACGGCTGGGGCTACGGCGGCAAGGGTCCGTTGGCGCTTGAGAGCCGCCGGCCGCAGTTCCTGGCCGTTGGCGAGTACCGGCCGGACGCGCATCAGCCGGTCTGGTTCAGCGAGCCGATGCTGCTGTTCGACACGCAGAAGGTCGGCGTTTTCCCCCTCTACATGTGGTGGCTGTCCATGTATTCCAGCCTCACCGAGCGCGACGGGCGCCGCATCCTCTGGTACACCGACCGCAAGCTGTTCGCGCTGGGCAGGTACATCACCGACGAGATGCTGGCGCCTCTCACAGTCCCGGAGTGACACGCGGCGCCTCCCCGCGGACGCTCGCGGCATTGACAGCGAGCCTCGCGGGCGGTACGCCGTAGACGCACCAATGCAGAGATCAGCGCCCGATGTATAGCCGGATCAAGCGCCGCGCCTACGAGATCGTCGAGCCGACGCCGGAAGGCGATCGCCCGAGCCACATCTTCGACATGGCCCTCATCGCGCTCCTATCGCTCAACTTGTTGGCGATTGCGCTCGAGACGATCGCGCCCTTGGAAGAACGGGCCGGCGGCGCCTTCCTCGTATTCGAGATCGTCTCCGTCGCGGTCTTCACCGTGGAATACCTGGTGCGCGTGTGGGCCTGTACGGAAGACCCGGCCTACGCCCACCCGGTGAAGGGACGGCTGCGGTTTGCGGTCCAGCCATTGGTCCTGATGGACCTGATTGCCATCGTGCCGTTCTACATTCCGCTGCTCGTGACCGCCGACCTGCGATTCGTGCGCTCGCTGCGGCTCCTCCGGGTGTTCCGGCTGGTCAAGATCACGCGCTACTCCGAGTCGGTGGAGATCATTGGCGCAGTCCTTCGCAGCCGCAAGAACGCCCTGCTCTCCACGCTGTTCGTCACCTTCATTCTCCTGTTCATGGCGTCGGTGCTGATGTACCTGGCCGAGCGCGAGGCGCAGCCCGAGGGCTTTTCGAGCATCCCCGCCGCCATGTGGTGGGGCATGGTGACGCTGACCACGGTGGGCTACGGCGACCTGGCGCCGGCGACGCCGCTCGGTCGCATCCTGGGCGCCGTGGTTGCGCTCTTCGGCATCGGGCTTTTCGCCTTGCCCGCCGGCATTCTCGGATCGGCGTTCGTCGACGAGCTCGAGGCCCGGCGGGAGGCACGGCGCGGCGAAATGCAAGCGCAAACGTGCCCCCACTGCGGCAAACCGATCGGCGACCACGCCGTGTCGGAGACGTGACCGTGAGTGCGTTGGTACCCTCGGGCGTTCCGCGCGCGCGAGAGTTCCGCCATGACGCCTGACGCGCCAATCGTCGTCGACGCCCACAACCACTACTGGGTGATCGGGCAGTCCCATTTGCCCTGGATGGACGACACGATGCCTGACACGCTGCGCCAGACATACACTCCGTCCACCCTCAAACCGCACATGGACGCCGTGGGGGTGCATCGTTCGGTGATCGTCGAGGCGAGCACGGCGTGGGCCGAGCAGCCCTGGTACCTGGACCTCTGCGACGAATTCGACTTCGTCGTCGGCGTGATCGCCAACCTGGATCTCACGGCCTCGGATCTCGAAGCGAAGTTGGATCAGCTGGCGTCCAGCCCCTGGTTCAAGGGCCTGCGCGCCGGGGCCGAGAACATGCCCGACACCGCCTGGCTGGCCCGCGACGACGTGCGCCGCGGCATCCGCACCGTGATCTCGCGCGGCTACATCGTGGAGCTGCTGGTGAAAACGCCGCACCTGCCTCACGTCCCGGCCATCGCGCGAGAAAACGACGGTGGGAAGCTGATCGTGGATCACATGGCCAAGCCGCCGTTCGAATCAGGCGACCTATCCGCATGGCGCGAGGGCATGATCGCGCTGGCGCCCTACGAGCACCTGCGGGTCAAGGTCTCGGGGCTGCTCACCGAATGCCCCTCGGCGCCGACCACGGCAACCATCCAGCCGGCGGTCGACACCGTGCTCGACGCGTTCGACATCGACCGGTTGATCTGGGGCAGCGACTGGCCGGTGGCCCTGATGGCCGCCCCCTACGAGGACACGTTCCAGCGAGTCACCGCCGCGCTGGGCGCGTTGAGCCCCAACGAAAGAGCGGCCGTGTTGGGCGGAAATGCGGTGGACTTCTACCAACTGTCGTGAGCGCGCCGGAAGCGGCCGCCGCGTGCACGCGACCATGCGTGCAACCGTAGCGTCGCGATCCGCCGCGCTCGCTCGGGCGGTCGCGCTTGGCGTTGCCCTGCTCGCCCTGCTTGGCGTGGCCGCGTGCGGGCAAGACGCGCCTCCCGTCGAGACGTGCACGGATGACGATCGCACGCTGACCGTTGGGTTCTACGCCTTCTTTGCGCCAGTGAGCTACAGCGCCGACGAAGACCCAGCTTCTGCCGGATTCGACACGCACCGCGGCTATGAAGCCGATCTGCTGACGGCGCTCGAAGCCATGGACGGCGTGGGACTGTCGTTTGTCCGCCGCGGCATCGCGGTCTGGGACGGCATCTGGCTGCGATCCGCCGGCCCGGACTACGATCTAATCGGCGGCGGGATCACGATCCTCGACTCGCGCACCCGAGACGCCGCCGGCCGGCCAGCGGTCGTCTTTACGTCCGGCCACATCACGTTTCGCCAGTCGCTGCTGGTGCGCGCCGCCGACGCCGAGCGCCTGGCCGGCTACGACGACTTACGGCAGGACGTTCGCGTCGGGGCGCTGGCCGGGACCACGGGAGAGGCTCGCTTGCTGGAGATCACGGGCCTCGTCGATGCTCATGGCGCGCTGGCCGCCGGGACGCGCGTCGAAACCCCGCGCGGCACGGTCGTCGCCGATGGCAGTGCGGATTACGCTATCACCGCCGCCGGCGCGTCACCGAACCTCGACGGCCGCCGACGGCTTGATCCACCGTCAGCCAACCTGCCCCAGGTCATCTACCTCGGGGACGAATCCGGCGATATTGAGTTGTTCGAGGCCCTGGGCGACGGCCGGATCGACGCCGTGGCCGGAGGGGACATCGGCAATCGCGACGCCGCCCACGCTTCCGACGGCGCCTTCGCCGTCACGGCGCTCGACGCAGAGGTCGAGCACGGCGGCTTTACGCTGGCCGTCGAAGACGCGGCGCTGGCCGCCTGCCTCGACGAGCGAATCGGCTGGCTGACGGACAACCGACGCATCGGCTATGCCGAGTGGCTCGACGACTCAACGGTTTTCATGCGCCGCGCCGAGCTTTGGAGTGCTGGGGCGTGACGCTTGAACCTGCGGCCAGCACTTTCCGTGGTGGATGCCAACGCCATGACCTTCTACGATCTGGGCTGAGCAGCAGCGGCGTATAGACCAGCGCGAAGAAGGCAGTTTAATCATGACGCGCCTGACGAAGCGGCAGTTCCTGCGCTTGGTCGGTTCGGCCGCCGGCGTGGCCGCGACCTACCACACCATGAACACGCTGGGCCTGCTGGGTCCGGAGAGCGCCAAGGCGGCCATGCCGGAATTGCCGGATGGCTCGGGCTTCGGCAAGCGCGTGGTGATCCTCGGCGCCGGCATCTCGGGCATGACGGCAGCCTATGAGCTATCCAAGGCGGGCTATCACTGCACCATCCTCGAAGCCACCAACCGCGCTGGCGGACGCAACCTGACCGCCCGCGCCGGCGACGTGATCCACGAGGTCGACAGCCGGCAGTGGGTGGACTTCGACCACGAGGACCATCTCTACGCCAACCTAGGCCCGGCGCGCATTCCCTATCACCACCGGATCATCCTTGGCTACTGCAAGGAGTTCGGCGTCGAGCTCGAGATGTTCACCAACGACAACCGGGCCGCCTTCTTCCACAACGCCGAAGGGTTTGGCGGGCAGCCCGTGGTGGGCCGCCGGGTGATGACCGATCAGCGCGGCTACATCGCTGAGCTGCTGGCCAAGGCCGTCAACCGCAATGCGCTGGATGACGAGCTGACCGCCGACGACAAAGAGCGACTGCTCCCCATGCTGGTCGAGTTCGGCGGCCTGGACCCCGACTATCTCTACGCCGGCTCCAGCCGCGGCGGCTTTCAAGGTGAGCAGGTCCACGCCGGTTTGAGGGGCGACGGCGAGGCGAACGACCCCCTGGACTTCAGCGAGTTGCTGCGCTCGGAGTTCTGGGAATACAAGCTCCACTTCAGCCAGTTTCTCAACCAGAACCCGACGCTCTTCCAGCCGGTGGGCGGCATGGACGCCATCGCCAAGGCATTCGAAACCCGGGTCCGGCGGATCATCCGCTACAACAGCGCCGTCGAGGAGATTCGCAAGACAGCCACCGGCGCACGAGTCGTTTACCGGAACCAGCACACGGACGTGAGCCAAGCCCTCGACGCCGACTACGTGATCTGCACCATCCCCGCCCCGGTGCTCAAGGACATCCCCAACGACTTCACGCCCGAGACCCAGGCCGCCATCGAGTCCGTTGCCTTCGTGCCCGCGGTCAAGATCGGATTCCAGGCTCGCCGCCGCTTCTGGGAAGACGACCACGCCATCTATGGCGGCATTTCCTGGACTGACCAGGACATCACCCAGATCTGGTATCCGGCGAATGGATACCACCGCGAGAAGGGCGTCGTCATGGGCGCCTACATCTGGGACGACTTTCCGGGCCAGGGCGAGCGGTGGGCCAACATGACCCCGCCGGAGCGCTTGCGGACCGCCATCGCCGAGGGCGAGCACCTCCATCCAGGCTACGCGCAGGAGATCGAGTCCGGCGTCAGCCGTGCCTGGCTCAAGGCGCCCTATCAGCTCGGCGCCTGGCCCGAAAGCTACACGCCTCCCGCCGAGCTGTTGGCCCCCGACGGCGCGATTTACTTCGCCGGCGACCAGGTCACCGCGCTCCCCGGCTGGCAGGAAGGCGCCGCCCTGGCGGCGCACGCGGTGGTGAACGCCATCCACGCGCGCGCCATGGCGGGCTGAGGGCACGCACCCCTCGCCGATGGACCGCCCGCCAGTCTGGATCGGAGCCGATCCGGGTGGAACAGGGAATTTTGGCGTCGCGGAGCTGTTCGCGGACGGCACCACCAGGACCGACCGTGTGTCATCCGCGCACGAAGCTGCCAAGTGGATTGAGGGCACGCCGCGGGGCGCGGGCATCGACGCTCCCATGTGGTTGTCGTCGGCCAGGCGAGGCGACCGCAAGGCCGACCGTTGGCTTCGCTGCAAGTACGGAAACACGTCGCCCGGCAAGGTCTTGGCGATCAACTCCCTGTACGGAGCCGTTCTGGCTCAAGGCGCCATGTTCGCCGTCGAGTTGCGCCGCAGGTTTCCGGAGCTACCTATCACGGAAGCTCATCCTGGCCTGTTCCTGAGAGCGCGGTTCCCAAGCGTCGACGAGCGACAGCGATTCGATGAGCTGAAACGGCACTTCGGAATCCAAACCGCCTCGGAAATCAGCGATCACGAGCGGGACGCTGTGATCGCGGCTCTCGCCGCCCGGGAGGGATTCACGAAGAATTGGCCGTGTGACCTGGCGTCCAAGCGCCGCCCCGAGGAGCAAGACCCGGCGACCTATTGGCTCGCGCCGATGCACTACTGGTGGTTTGAGTAGCGCCCCGCGGAAACACTTGCCGAATCGTCCGTCATTCCCGCGGAGCCTGTTCCCGCGAAGGTGGGGAGCGGGAATCCAGCGGTCTCAAAACCTGTTCACGCCCACCCAGGTGCGACGCATGAAACGTCCCCGGTTTCCCATTTCCAAGGGTCACTACGCGAGACGACGCCCACTTTTTGGACCAACTCAAGCCGGTAGCCCTGACCTAAGATGAACCTGCCGATGAGCGCACCCATCCCCGGAGACGCCTGATGGAGTTATGGAACACCGTGTGGGACGCCTTCAACGCGCCCATGTTCAGCCTGGGGGAAGAGCCCATCACGCCCCTCAGCATCGTCGTGCTGCTGGTCATCCTGGTGGTCACCTGGATCGTGGCCGGTCGCGTGCGGTGGCTGCTCGAACGCCGCATCGGCCAGGTCGCCGGCATGCAGGAGGGCACGCTGCACGTCATCGGCGCCCTCGGCCGCTACCTGATCATCTTCGTTGGCTTTTTCGTCGGCCTCCAATCCGTCGGCCTTCAGCTGGATTCCGTCCTGATCTTGTTCGGCGCCCTCGGCGTCGGCATCGGCTTCGGCTTGCAGAACATCGCCAACAACTTCGTCTCCGGCGTCATCCTCCTGTTTGAGCGCCCCGTCGAAGTCGGCGATGTTATCGAGGTCGGCGGCGAGCTGGGAACCGTCGAACGCATCAGCATCCGCGCCACCACCTTGCGCAAGTTCGACCAGACCCAGGCCATCGTCCCCAACGGCGATCTCATCTCCGGCGTCGTCACCAACTGGACCCATGACGATCGCCGCGTGCGCGTGGACTTCATGGTCGGCGTCGCCTACGGCTCGGACACCGCCCTGGTCGAGCGAATCTTGAAGGAGCTTGTGGATGACCATGAGAAGGTGTTGGACGACCCGGCGCCGCGCGTTCTCTTCATGGAGTTCGGCGACTCGTCGCTGAACTTCCGCATCCTGGCCTATGTGCCCGACCTCATGGATCGCCTGACCACGCAGAGCGATCTGCACTTCGCCATCGACGAGGCGTTCCGGACCCACGACGTCGAGATCCCGTTCCCGC
>DAOUKN010000305.1:0-3737 GCA_034421255.1 Chloroflexota bacterium
ATCCGGACCTGGCGCGTCGCTTGAGTGAATCCCTTGATAAGACTGCACGCAAGCGCAATGTTAGGCCGAAGAGGTCAAGTTCTCATCGTAGATCTAACCCATCTTTGGACCCATTCGCTCTGTACGAGGAGGGGGAGGCTCAGCTTCGGGATGCCTTGAATGATTTGGACCTTGAGCAGCTCAAAGATATTGTTGCCGGTTATGGGATGGATCGTGCGAGACTAGCCCTTCGGTGGCGAACTCCGAGTCGTCTCGTGGAGTTGATCATTGAGACGGTGAAGAATCGCGTGCAAAAGGGAGATGCGTTTCGAAAATAGATATCTATCAGATGTCGCTATGGTGCTAGTAGCAATTGGTGTTAACATGACGGATTGATGTGAATGAATGCAGTTACGAGAATCGATGTACGAGATCTGTAGCGAGATGGAGGTCGCTGGGTGATACCGCCGGTGATGCGCTCAGCAGGCGGGCAGGCACTTGGATATGGGGGTTTGGTGGAATCGGCTCGCACTGAGGCAGTGTGCGAGGTGGATTTGAAGTACGACGATTGCGCTTGGATTTGAGGGTCATACCGGGCTGCATCATCGGTCACCGTTTCGTCGTGCGTGGCCCCGGCGTCGGAGGCTTCCAGATTGCCTTGATTTCCAGGAAGTCCTCGTAGATTGCGTCCGGAAGGTCGGTGACGGCGCCCCGCAGCGACGCCAATGATGGCTTGCCTTGACTTGGGCGGTGGGCTGACCCGGATCCGCCTTCCGGCTGCGCGTTGCAGTCGGCCGCAGAGCCCGGTGGCGGCTTCTTCACTAGCTCGAATCGGCCTTCGCTTCGCTCAACAACTGGTGTCCCGTGACTCCCAGCAGTACCGGCAGCGTGACGTCGATGAGGATCCACAGCAGCTCCGAGCTGTGCGCCGGGTCGGCAAACTGGACGCCGAACCAGTTCCACAGCAGCGCCAAGAGGAGCGGAACCGAGAAGTAGAACAGGACGTTCGCTTCCAGGTACTCCCGGCTCATCGACTGATCGGACGCGTTGCCGTCCAGGCGGCGCTTGCGCAGGAAGGCCACCACCACCGTGAGCGCCACGGCAATCACTTGCAATGGGTTCATGACGCTCCACGCGGCGAGCGAGGCGTCCTCCCACGTCGGGTCGTAAAACCGCGTGACGAGGAAATGGATGGCCACCATGGCCCCCACGCCAAACAGGTAGACGGCGATGAGCCGCTTCAGGTTTGCCGCCATGAATTTCTCCCAGCACCGGCAGTGTCCAGGGCGCGGCGGCGGATGCGCCGCCCCGCGCTTCAGCCCGCCGGCGATTCTTGCACAAGCCGGCGTCGAGTTTCGTGCGGCACAGGCTTGCCTCGGTCATTCCCGCGGAGCCTGTCACCGCGAAGTCGGGCAGCGGGAATCCAGCCGACCCTCGATTGCGGACGAGCTGAGCGACGCGCTCAGACGCCAGCGTCGATTGGCTTGCTGGGAAGATCTCCCTGGAGCAGTGGAGGGAGCAACTCCGCCAGGCGACCGGGGACGAACGTCTCGCCTGATCGCTGCACCTCGTCGAGCGGCCACCAGCGATGCTCGCGGAACTCCTCGAGCTCCGGCCCCTCCATGTGGCGCGCCGTCGTCCGCTCCTGGTCCGTGCGCGCCAGGAAATAGCGCTCGCGCCAGTCGTACCAACTCCCCTGCCATTGGGCCACGTGCCGCCGATGCCAGACGCACGGGCCGACGCGGATCTTGTGGATGCCGGTTTCCTCGGCGCACTCGCGACTGGCGGCCTGTTCGCCGGTCTCTCCCGGTTCGATCAATCCACCGGGCATGTGCCAGAACGACTCCGGGCCGTCGTCGCGGCCGACGGAGACCGTCGCCAGGATCAGCAGCACGCGATCCCGCGGATCGAGCAGGATCACCCGCGCCGTCGGCCGCACGAACGGGTCGTCAGGATCGCCGATCGACATGGTGTGGCGAACCGGCCCTCAGTCCGTCCTCGTACCAGCCGGCACGATTTCGACCGTCGCCTTGCAACCCGGCACATCCAACAACGCGGCATCGCACGAAATCAGCGGTGCCCCGAGGATCTCGGCCAGCGCCAGATACAGGCCGTCGTAGACCGTCACGTTTGATCGGAACGCAAACGCCCTGGAAATCAACACCGTATGGGGAAACCGCTGGATCGGTAGCTTCACCAAGTCGTCCAGTGAGGCGCTGGCCCGGGCGACTGACATCTCGCCCCGGAGTGCTAGCCCACGTAGGGCCTGGCCGACTTCAGCATCCAACAAGTGCGGCGCGCAGACGGTTTCCCGGTAAGCAAATTGCCGCGTCAGCAATTCGCCAGCTGGGCTGCCGGCTCTGAGAAACATATCGACCACCACCGACGCGTCAGCGACGATCACCGCCGCTCGCGTTCGGCCCGCACTAGCTCAGCCGCAGACTCGGAAGGCTCCAGGCGCTCCCGCTCGGCGATGCGCGCCAGGATCACCTCCACCGGCGGCACCGCAAGGTCCTGCTCCAGCGCGCGCAGCAGATAGTCGGAGAGGCTCAGTCCAGCTCGGGCGGCTCGCGCCTTGGCCTCGCGATGCACCTCGTCCGGGACGTTGCGAACTTGAATCATCTTTGGCATGTGACAAACGGTAACACATGTGGTGCACATGCACTGGTCACCACTCAGATTGCACCGCTGTTAGCGCCCCGCCTTGTGCGCTTGCCCAATCGTCCCGGCCAGGGACGGCGCGCGGCGACACGTCCGTCGTAGGGCAGCCACGGCAACGTAGGGGTACCGTTTGAGACCATTCGGCGCGAGTCGGCGCACCGACAATGGGAATCGGCCATTCGTGACTGATCAGGGCGTCCGCGCACAACAGGAGGTCGAGTTCTAGCCGTGAGCCTCGACGAGATCATCGGCGGCATCGGGCCGGGTCACAGCTGGGCGAAGCGCGCGGCGGCAGAGCGTCAGCAGCGGCTCACCAAACCGCCCGGCAGCTTGGGACGGCTGGAGGACCTGTCCGTCCAGCTGGCGGGCATCTTCGGAACCGATCGTCCAACGGTGCGAGGCACGACGATCATCGTGGCCGCCGCCGATCACGGGGTGATGGCGCAGGGCGTCTCCGGCTATCCCCAGGCGGTGACTGCCCAGATGGTGCTGAACTTCCTGGCGGGCGGCGCGGCCATCAGCGTCATGGCCCGGTCCCGTGGCGTGGACCTCGTCATTGTCGACGCCGGCGTGGCTACGCCGCTGCCCGAGCACCCGGACCTGTGCGTCGTCGCGCCGGGGCGGGGCACCGCTGACATCACGCACGGTCCGGCCATGACTCGCGTCCAAGCGGAAGCCTGCATTCGGGCCGGCGTCGATCTGGCCGTGGCGGCCGCCGAGCGCGGGGCCGCCATCATCGGCACGGGCGACATGGGCATCGGCAACACCACGTCGGCCAGCGCCATCACCGCTGCCGTCACCGGCGCGTCTCCCGCGCGGACAACGGGGCGCGGCACGGGTCGCACCGACTCGGAGCTGGCGCACAAGATCGCCTGTGTCGAGCGCGCCCTGGACGTCAATCAACCGGATCCGTCCGACGGATTGGACGTGCTCGCCAGGGTCGGCGGCTTCGAGATCGGCGTGCTGGCCGGCGTAGTGCTGGGCGGGGCACTCGCGCGCCGAGCGGTGGTGCTGGATGGCTTCGTTTCCGGCGCCGCGGGGCTCATCGCACACTGCCTGAGCCCCACCGTCCGCGACTACCTCGTCGCCGGGCACCT
>DAOUKN010000306.1:0-3382 GCA_034421255.1 Chloroflexota bacterium
CGTCAGCGGACCTCCCGCGCAACGGAACGGCTTGGTAACCAGCGTGCCGGTCTCGTCGGCGGCGTCCACCGAGACGAAGCCGTCCGCCCGCAGCTTGGCCAGGCAAATCGGTCCGCTGCGCCCGGTGACGCCGTGCTCCACGGCGCTGGGCGAGTAGTAGAACCACAGCTCGTCATCCACGACCACCGGCGCGCGCGCCACGAAGATCTCGCCGGCGTCGTCGCTTCCCGGCGGGCCGTTGGGAATGAAGGGCTCTCGATCACCGGCCCGATCCCAGTTGACGCCATCCCGACTGGACGCCAGCTGGACATCGATGGGACCGAAGTTGCGGAAGTTGCGCTGGATGGGCTCTTCGGGCCGCGTGTGAAAGACGTAGAGCAGGCCGAGGTAGTGGCCCTCGTACCGGAACACCGGCATGCCGTAGAACTCGACCGCGGGCGGGTCGTGCTCGTCCGGCGCCAGCACGTCCTCTGGGTCGCTCCAGTTGACGAAATCGCCGCTCACGCAGCGACCGATCCGGCGGGTCATGTTGCCCTCGCGCATGGTCGGACGGGCGTAGGCCACGTAGCAGCCATGCGATTCGTCCCAGCCGAAGAGCGTGTGGCTGTCGCTGGACCTGGTGATCACGGGATTGCCGGGATGCTTGGTCCAGCGCAGCCCGTCGGGCGAAAACGCGACCGAGACGCCCTGGTCGATGTGGAGGGAGCCCAGCGCTTGCCAGTCCGGGTCCTCGAAAAACAGCGACTTGTAGCGCCGGTTGGGGTCGGGGTCGCGGGGGTCCTCGATCACGTTGGCGAAGGCCGCGTTCGCAATCACGATGTTGTTGTCGGTGGCGCCGTTGAACTCGACCAGGCCCAGGTTGGGCCGTTCCCAGTGGATGCCGTCATGCGAAGTGGCATAGCAGATGCTGTATTGGAGGTTCCTCATGTCGAAGTCGAGGTCCGCCAGGGGAGTGCCCGACAGGTCCAGGCCCATGTCGGCCACGCCCATGCCGCCCATGCCCTGGTACCACATGCGAAAACTGCCGTCCGGGTCGCGCCAGACGGTGCCGAAGAGCTCGAGCCGGCCTTCCCAGGGATAAATCGGAATCATCACCGGATTGCCCACATACTTGGCTGGCTGGTTCAGATTCCGCGTGACACCGACGGCCTCGTCGATGACGAGATCGTCGATGAAGAGCTGCTTCTGCGCGCCGAATTCCAGGGGTTGCATCAACAGCCGCTCCTCGCCTTCAGTTCCTTACCGTCATTCTCCCAAGTCGGAGGTCTGCAGGCTCGGTGCCCCGGTTGGTCGCGCCGGCGCCAGTCGACCCAATCCCGAACATTCGGCTAGTGCGCGGTCGCCTCCGGGCGCACGAACTGCAAGTCGCAGAGGCGCCGGTAGAGCTCGCAGCGCTCGTAGAGATCCTCGTGGCGGCCGGTGTCGAGCACCTGGCCCTCGTCGAGCACGACGATCAGGTCCGCGCGGCGCACCGTGGCGAGGCGGTGGGCGATGACGATGGTCGTGCGACCGTGCGAGGCGCGAGCGAGCGCCTCCTGCGCGAGCCGTTCAGACTCGGCGTCCAGCGCCGAGGTGGCCTCGTCGAGGATGAGGATGCGCGGGTCGTCGGCGACGGCGCGGGCAATGGCGACTCGCTGCGCCTGGCCGCCGGAGAGCCGCAAGCCGCGCTCGCCAATGCGGGTCGCATAGCCATGCTCGGTGGCCGTGATGAAGTCGTGCGCGTTGGCAGTCACGGCCGCGCGCTCGACCTGCGCCTCGGTGAGCTCTTCACGGCCGAAGTGGATGTTTTCGGCAATCGTGCCCTCGAAGAGCATGGGGTCCTGGAACACCACACCGGCGGATGCTCGAAGCGCTGCGGCATCGATGTCGGCTATGTCGTGTCCGTCGACGGTGATGCGGCCGGACGCCGGATCGAGAAAGCGGAGCAGCAGGCTGATCAGCGTGGTCTTGCCGGCGCCGCTCGGTCCCACAATCGCCAGGGTCGTTCCCGGCGCCGCGCGGAAGCTGACGTCACGCAGGACCGGCTGGGTCTCGGTGTAGCTGAACGCCACGCCGTCGAAGCGAACCTCGCCCCCGCTGATCGGCGCCGCGGCGTCCGCAGCTTGGATCGGCTCTTCGGGAGTGTCCAGGAAAGTGAACACCCGACGCGCCGCCCCCAGCGCGGTTTGGACCTCGACGTATGAGTTCACGATGACACGCGACGGCGCTTCGAGCATCATGAAGTAGTAGCCCAGCGCCAACAGCAGTCCCACGGTTATCTCGCCCGCGACTGCCGGCGGGGCCAGCACGAACCAGATCGCCGCCCAGGCGCCCCAGTAGACGACCGACTGGATCAAGGCGACGCCCTGCACCACGACCAGGCGCAGGCGCCCCCGCCACAGCCGTCGCGCTGCGGCGTTCAGCCGCCCACCGGCCCAGTCCTCGCGATTGAAGGCCTTGAGGTCTCGGGCGCCCCCCACGAACTCGGTGAGCAGCGCCGACAGACTGGCCATGGCGTCCTGCACGCCTCGACTGGCGCCCTGCACCCTGCCGCGCAGCAGCACCGGCAGGAAGGCATAGAACGGGATCAAGGCGACGGCGAGCAGGCCGAAACGCCAGTCCACCGCGAAAATGATCGCCACCACCGCTATCACGCGAAGGCCCGGAAGAACGCCCTCCGCGAACACGTGCCGATAGACCCCGCCGATCGCGGTGGCGTCGGAGGTGAAGTGCGCCACTACGTCGCCGGTTCGATGCCGGCGAAGGCTGGTCAGCGGCAGGCGGTGGGTGTGGTGGAGGATTCTCGCCCGCAAGTCATTCATGGCGCGTTCGCCGACGCGGGCGTAGCCGTACTGGACGCCGTATTGGAGCCCGGCCAGCACCGCCTCCAACGCCACCATGCCGATGAGCACCGGCGCGAGCAGCTCCGCGTTTCCCTCGCCGAAGACATCGTCGACCAGCAGCTTCATGAGCCAGGGACGGGCGAGCAGGAGCACCGAGGCACCCGCTGCCGCCGCCGTGGCGAGCCCTCCGGTCAACCGGTACGGCCGGGCAAAGCCCAGCAGGCGCCCGAACATCGACCAGGCGCTTGCGGCGCCGGTGGTCGCGCCGTCGACGGCGGCCGTCGCCTGGGCGCTCATGGGTCGGTTTCGTCGGTGGGAGTCATCTGCAAGTCGCAGAGCTCGCGGTAGAGTTCACAGCGTTCGTAGAGTTCGTCGTGCCGACCGATATCGATGACCCTGCCGGCGTCGAGCACGACGATGCGGTCCGCGCCGCGCACGGTCGCCAGTCGGTGCGCGATCACCAGCATGGTGCGGCCCTCGGCGGCCCGGTCCAAGGCCGCGTGCACCAGGCGCTCGGACTCGGCGTCGAGCGCCGCGGTGGCTTCGTCGAGGATGAGCAC
>DAOUKN010000307.1:0-10870 GCA_034421255.1 Chloroflexota bacterium
CGCTTCCGCGAACGACGGTCGGCCCATATCCCGGTGCATACGCCCGCTCCTCAATCCTCCGCCTGGCGACGCCCCATGGTCCGCCCCGCCCCCCGATTTATGCAAAGGTCTCCTCGAGCGCGTGGACACCTGGATCGAAGACACCGAGAGCATCGTGAACTTCCCCGGGATCTTGGAACTGGACGGCCGGCTGGTGCTGTCCTTCGCGCGCTCGCAGCACGGCCGCGAGCACCATGTCGACGAGGAAACCAATCGCGTCGTCGAGTCCTACGACGACGGCGAGACCTGGCAGCCGGTGCCGGAGGACTATCCGCTCGTCTTTCGCGACCCGCAGACCGGTCGCATCATCGACGGCTTTGGCGGCTCCATCGGCTATCTCAGGGACGGGACGATCGTCCACATCGGCCACAACACGCAGCTGCAGCACGACGTCGGCTACGCCGGCGGCCGCATGCACGGCGAATTCCAGCAGGACGACCCTACCTTCCGCTTTCAGCGCGCGACGGGCGACGGCCGATTCCTCGAGACGATCAAGTTCAAGGTTCCCGGCATGCCCTGGGGACGCGCCTCGTATCAGGTCTACTCGCCCATCATCGAGACGGACGACGGCGACCTGGTGGCGGCCCTGGAGTGGGTCAAGATTTTTCCCGAGGACCAGTGGCGCCGCGAGGCCCATGGCCGCGTGTGGACCTACCTCTTCGGCGTCTTCATCGTGCGCTCCAGCGACGGCGGCCACACCTGGGAGTACATCACCCAGTTCGATCCCGCCGAGGTCAAGCCGGTCTACGGCATCTTCGACCGGCCAGTCGACGAGGGATTCGTCGAAGCCCACATGGCCAAGCTGGCCAATGGCGACATCCTGTGCGTGATGCGGACGGGCTCGTATTCACCCATGTGGCAAGCGCGGTCCAGCGACGGCGGCCGGACCTGGGACGCGCCCCGGCCGACGGGTTGGCAAGCGGTCAAGCCGCAGCTGGAGGTGTTGCCCAACGGCGTGCTCGCATGCGCCTCGGGGCGCGGGGCCTACGGCCATCCGCAGGTGACCCACGTGATGATCAGCCTCGATGGCACGGGCAACCGCTGGGAAGCGCCGTTCTGCTTCCACACCGGTCCGGGATGCTCGTACACCGCCTCCATGCAGCGTGACGGCAAACTGCACGTGATCTACTCGGACTCCGATTTCACCCGCGAGATGGGAACGCACGGGCTGCCCGTGCAACGCATTCGCCGCGCCGTCATCGACATCTCAATCTCCGAATGAGCCGCGCCACTCGTTCAGCCCACAGCAGGGAGCAGCCATGATCAGCCGAGCCAGCTACAGCGACGGAACCCGCACCGCCACCATCACTCTCGAGCGCATCGACACCTGGCTCGAAGAGGACCAGACGGTCATCAACTTCCCCGGCGTCGTGCCGCTCGACGGCGACCGGCTCTTCATGACGATTCACTGGTCGCGCCACGGCGACGAGGGGAAGTTCGGCGATCCGACGCGGGCGTATCTCTCGGAGGACGCCGGCGAGACGTGGACCGAAGCCCCGCGCGACTTTCCGATGGTCACCCGCGACCCCCGCACGGACTGGATGACCGAGAATTGGGATTCGGGGGCCTGGGGCTTCCTGCAGGACGGCTCGATCGCGCGCATCGACCACAACACCCACAAGCAGCACACGCTGGGCCATGACCGCTCGCAGGGGCACATGCACGAGCGGTTCCAGCAGGAGGACCCGGAGTTCCGCTGGCACCGCTACGCCCGAGATGGCTCGAAGCTGGAGCACTGGACGTTCAAGGTCGACAAGACGCCGCGCGAGCGGGCGTCGTATCAGTGCTATTCCCGCATCCTCGAGCTGGACGACGGCGACATCCTGGTGGCGCTGGAGTGGGTCGATCAGCTGTCCGAAGACGAGCAGTACGCCGACATGAGCGGGCGCGTGCGCACGTTTCGCTTCGGCACGTTCATCGTGCGCTCCAGCGACCGCGGGCGGACGTGGAAATGCATGGCGACGTTCGATCCGGCCGTGGTCAATCCGGTCTACGGCGCCTACGACCGCGGCGTCGAGGAAGGCCTGGATGAGGCCGACCTGGCCGTGCTGCCGAACGGCGACATCCTCTGCGTGATGCGCACGGACTCCTACGCGCCGATGTTCCAGGCGCGGTCACGCGACGGCGGCCACACCTGGAGCGAGCCGGAGTCGACCGGCTGGCAGGGCGTCAAGCCGCGGCTGGAAGTGCTGCCGAACGGCGTGCTGGCCTGCGCCGCCGGGCGCGGCGCCTACGGCCAGCCGCAGGTGACCCACGTGATGCTGAGCCTTGACGGCACCGGGAACCACTGGGAGGCGCCCTTCTACTTCCACACCGGTCCGGGCTGCTCCTACACCACCACCATGCAGCGCGACGGCAAGCTGCACGTGATGTACTCGCACTCGGACTTCACCCGCGAAATGGGCACCCACGACTTGGCGAACCAGAAGATCCGACGGGCGGTGCTGGACGTGCAGGTGAGTAGGGCTTAGCCAGCGGTCTACGCGGGCCAGACTGGAGCACTCCGGCGAATTCGCACGATCTGCACCGGGCGACGGAAATCTGGCCCACGCTGTAACGCATCCTACGGTGGTGGTTCGACACCTTCGATCCTTCGCCACTATGTTCACGAAGCGATGCCAATAGTTCGGAATACAATCGATCGTGGTCGATTCAACAGCAGTCTCAGTCTGCCGTTTGAGTTGCGCCTACAGGATTTTCAGATAGCCATTCAAGACGTTTACGACTTTTTCTTCGATGTTAATTCCCACCTTACAAGCCGAGGTCTCCAGCGGCTGGACGACATGCTGCGGCCCGCGATCATGTCTGGGGTCTTGTCGGACATGTTGACAGCAAGCCTGGCTAAGCACTCACGTACGCTTACCGAGAATCAATATCACAATGGGCATCCCGATTTAATCGTTCAAGGAATCTACCCTGACAACGCCGTCAAGTCTGGTAGCGAAGGCGTGGAGGTCAAGACAACGCGAAAGGCTGGCGGCGCCGTCGATACTCATGGCGCTCGCGACCAGTGGATGTGCGTATTCGTGTATCAGGTGGATACCAGGTCCGAACCTGCGCGTGATCGGGCGCCGATGAGCTTCACCGAGGTCTACCTTGGTCAGGTCACACTTGCTGACTTTCGCAAGAACCCTCGTAGCGAGCTGGGCACACGCACCGCCACCCTGCACAAGGATGGAATCCGGAGATTCCGCGAGAGTTGGGTCTACCGGCTCGCCTGATTTGCGTCAACGGGAAGTCGGGTCAGCTTCGGGATGGCTTCATTGGCAATCTCGAAATACCGCTCGTCCTTTTCAACGCCAATACTCCGATAGCCCAAGGACTCCGCGGCGGCTAGCGTCGAGCCGGCGCCAGCAAACGGGTCGAGGATCACGCCCTCGCCGAGCGGCAAGGCCGACCGCACGAGTTGCCGGAGAAATGCCTGAGGCTTGAGGCTCGGATGCGGTGCAAGGTCACGCTCGGCTTTTCGTGTTGGCGACGAGGGAATCACATCTCCGAAGGGCTTCTCCTCAGTCGGTCGCCGGAATCCTCCCGTGCTCCACGCTCGCAGATTGTCCTGTACTCGTCCTTCGATGGGTCGTCGGTAAACAACCCAGGGTTCCCACATCGAGCGTGGCATGACGCTGACGGCGGGAAACTCATCGTGCGCAGCCTTGGGTCGGTCGCCGCCGCGCATGGTCATGGTCAGACGCACAATCTCGCCGCGGCGCTCCAGTCCGGCGTCCGCCAGGGCCGCCGATACCAGGTAGGAAACCAACGGATTCGACGCCACGATCACGTGGGCGCCCGGAACGAGTTTGGGAAGGAGCAGACGTGCCCACACGAAGAAAAACGAACGCAGTTGCTCGAGCTGCTCCGGGGTAAGCGTCGTAAAGCGGGGCAGCGGCGACCGAAGATGTCCATCGAATGACGGCGGAATCCGCCAAACGCCGCCCCGCCCGCTGCGGAGCTTGGCCTGTTGCTCTTGCGAGTACTCATGTAGGCCATATGGCGGATCCGTCACTACCGCATGAATGCTCGTATCGTCCTGCTGCCGCAGCCAGTCGAAGCAGTCCGCGTGGTGAAGTGTGGCCCGGCCGAACGCAAAGGGCTCCCGCCACTGCTGGTCCATGAGGCCGTCGTGCTGGACGCCCGCCGAAATAGCCGAACGCAGGGCGTAAACGCCGCGCTCTTCGCGTGCGAATACGTTCGGCGTATTCAGCCGGAGGTAGGAGCGCACCGAGGAGCCGGGCGTCGGTCCGATGACCTGGGCCACCCGGTCTTCGATTTCCTTGACCGGCAGCGCCTGCGAGGTCAGCGACATGACCTGCAAGATGCCGTCCCGCACCTGGCCTGGGGCGTACCGCGCCTGTGGTTTTGTCGTGCCCGGCATGTCGTCGCAAAGGATAGACGTCCAGACGTCTTAGGTCAAGAAAGCGCCTATCCACGGCGGATGGATTGCCGAGACGATCCGCCTAGCGCCTGAATCCAGCCACCGCCGCCCCAAAATACTGCGGAAAGTACTCCCGGCAGTTCTCTCCCAGCCAGTCGATGCTGAGCCGCACCCAGAGCTGCGGGTCGCGGTCGGGGAGGCAGGGCGGTTCCAGGCAGACGGGAATCGCGTCGGGGTCGGGCGCACCGGCTTGCAGGATCGCGAAGATTTCGGCGATCTCGATGCTGCCGTGGCCCACGGGCGCATGGAAGAACTTGGGCTCGCCGGTAGTAGTGATGGATAGCACGCGCATGTCGCGGAGGTGCGCCATGGCGACGTAGGGCGCCGCGAGCCGGGCCGCCTCGACTTGGTCCTCGACGACCGCCAGGCTGTTGGAGAAGTCGTAGTTGATGCGCAGCCACGGCGACGCGACGCCCTGGACCACCGGCACGATCTCGCTGATGCGGTAGTCCATGTGGTTCTCGAAGGCCAGCACGATCCCCAGGTCCTCCGCGACGCGGACGAGGTCGCGCAGGTTCTCGATCATGCAGTCGATCTGAACGGCCATCGGCACTTCACGGCTGAAGTGGCCGAAGCGCAACCCGCCGTTGGGCACTGGCTGCCCAGGCGGCCCCGGCGGATCGGCGTTGACGATCTCGGTGAGTCGACAGCCGCCGGCGTGCAGAATCTCGAGGTTGCGGACGGCCTCCGCGCGAACGGCCGGCCATTCGTGACTCTCGACCGCCCAGGCGCCGCTGACCGACCCGACCCATTCGATTCCGAGCCCAGCCATGCGGCGGCCGGTGGCCGCGCTCGCCTCGGTGTCGGCGAACCAACTGCTCCCCATGTGCAGCGCCTCAAACCTGTGCTCCACGCAGCGGTCGATCCACCAGTCCACGTGGTCGTCGGGACCTTCCGGACCCACCGTGGTGGTGCCGTAGGGATAGCGCATGCCGCGGAAGCCGAACTCGGGCCGGTCGATGCGCAGCCCCGGATAGGACACCCAGCGATACGCCGCCTGCGACCCGCCGAGCCTCATGACGCGGCCCCTTGAAAGGCGTTCCCTAGACCCACCCGTGGTCGGGGTGAATCGGCATGCCGCTGGTTTGATGGGCCCACTCGGTGCCGCCTTCCAGCAGGACCTCACGGCCCGTGATGGCCGATTGCTCCGCGGCGAACAGGATCTCCATGATGTGCCGCGCATACGGCCCGTGCGTGGGCGGCTCGATGTCGCGTGCAATGCTCTCGGCGAAGGTTCGCCACTCGTCGGTGAACTCGGCGGGCGGGTGCGTGAATGGCACGTCTTCCCACACGTCGTCCTTGCCGACGCGCACGTACTCCTCGAAGTGGTGGCTGAACTTCAGTGTGCCGTTGGCGCAGATGACGTGGCTCGAATAGTCTGGCGCACCGTCGGCGAAGCCCACGGCGACTGCGACGCCCGCCCGGCCATTCTTGTAGCGCACGAAGATCACGTCCGAGTCGTCGCTGGCCTGGTAGTTCGCGTGGGTGCCGACGGCCGCCGACACGGACATGGCCTGCGAACCCATGAGCCACGTCAGGCGGTCGACGACGTGCACGCCATTGGCCAGCAACATGCCGCCGCCGTGAAAGCGGCTGCGGTACTGCGGCCGGCGGTCCGCATGGTTCCAGTTCTTGGACATGTAGCAGACCGCGGTGATGACCGGTCCGAGCGTGCCCGAATCGAGGATCGACTTGGCGGTGATGCTGGTGGGGTAGAAGTGCTGGGTCAGCCCCACCATGAGCTTGCGGTTGTTGGCGTCGGCCGCGGCGATCATGGCGTCGCAATGCTCTAGGCTGAGCGCCATGGGCTTCTCGACTAGCACATGCTTGCCCGCGTTGAGCGAATCAATGGTGAGGCGATGGTGCAGTTGATGCCCCAGCACCACCGCGACGGCATCGACGTCGTCGTCCTGCAGCAGCTCGGTGTGTGAGGCGTAGCCGCGGGGAATGTCGTACTGGCGCATATAGCGCTGCCGCGGCTCCTCCAGCAGGTCCGCCACGGCGAGCACCCGCACGTCGTCCAGCGTGGCGATCGCCTCGCAGTGTGAGCGCGCAATGCCGC
Organism: Chloroflexota bacterium; assembly: GCA_034421255.1. Taxonomy (GTDB): domain Bacteria; phylum Chloroflexota; class UBA11872; order UBA11872; family UBA11872; genus JAJECS01. The sequence goes on from DAOUKN010000307.1 coordinate 6,534, forward strand.
CGAGGCCGATGATTCCGACGTTCAGCATGAGGCCACCATTCCTACTGCCGGACCAATCGTGCCCAGCGGCCTAAGGATGCCCTCCGGCCTACTCCTCGTACCACCCCGACCCAATGAGCAGGCCGTCATGCCGCACCACCCACGAGTGCTTGACGCCCGGTTGGCCGGTCTCCGGGTTGCGGAACACGTAGCTGACCCAACGGCCATTCTCATCCGCCGCCAGCATCTCGGCACCGTAGACGCGCCCGGTGATATCCGTCCCCAGCGATCCCTTCAGGTCGTCGCCGCGCAGATTCGGGTCGGGATGCGTGAGCAGGAGGTCCTCTTCGTCGAAGATGAAGACGTACCAGGGCCCCTCGATGCCTTCGCTGGAGTTGTAGTACGCCACGCTCGCGTCCAGTCCCTCGGCGTCATAGCGGCTGAGGGCCTGGGCCACGAACGCTTGCGTGAACGTCGCCGGATCGTCCTCGCGTGAGATCGGCTCGTACCAGCCCGAGGCGAACGACAGGCCGTCGTGCTTGATGACCCAGGTGTGCTTGCGCTCCGGCTCGCCCGTCGACGGGTTCACGAACACGTAGTCGACCCAGCGCCCGTTCTCGTCCGCCGCCACCACCTCGAGTCCATAGGGCTTGCCGGTGATGTCGGACCGCACGGCGGGCGTGGTGCCCACGAAGTCCGGGCGTGCGGGATTGGCCAGGACGTAACCGTTCTCGTCGAGCAGAAAGACATACCACTGACCGTCGATGCTCTCCTCTGACTGCTGATAGGCAATCGACGCCTCCCGCCCTTCGGCGTCGTAGCGATCGATGGCCTCTTGCACCACGAGCTGGGTGTAGCCCGCTGGATCGGCCACGCGCATGACGGCGTTGTCGATCATCTCCTCGGCTTCGGCGCGCGAAATGCCCTCCGGCTCCGTGCCGCCGGCCATGGCGCCGGCGGCGATGACGATCGCGACGACCGAGAGAATGCCGGCGAGAGTCGCCATGATCGAGTCGGCGTTTGTCTTGGTCCGTTCCCAAATCTCCTGCATCGCCCGTTCCTCACTCACTGGCCGGTCGCCGTCGACCGGAAGCCGAGTCGTACCGCCTATCTTGCCACCGAATGTCAACCGGTCGAAGGGTTGAAGGTCGCGAAGCTTGCATCCGAAGCGGGAAGTCTCGTCGCCTCGACTCGTCGACTAACGGGTTGAGCGGCTGCTAGATGCCCGCCACGCAACGCCCCCGCCGCAGCGGCTACGCCCAGCGGTGCTCGTCGGCGGGGGCGTCGATCACGCCCAGCGCCTGCAACATGCGGTCCACCAGCGCGTCCACGATGTCGCTGACGCTCGAGGGCCGCAGGTAGAACGCCGGTTCCGGCGGCAGCATCGTGGCACCGGCCTCGGCCAACGTCAGCAGATTGCGCAGGTGGATGATTGAGAGCGGCGTCTCCCGCGGCACGATCACCAGGCGGCGCTTTTCCTTGAGTGTCACGTCGGCCGCCCGATGGAGCAGATTGGTCCCGGCGCCGCTGGCCAGCGCCCCAAGCGTGGCCATGCTGCACGGGACGATGAGCATGCCGCGCACCGGATAGCTGCCGCTGGAAATCGGCGCCGCCACGTCTTGCGGCCGATGCACCGTCACGTCGCCGTGGCTCGCCCAGCGTGCGGTCGCATCCCGAAAACGCTCGTGCATCTCGTGGTGCCACATCAGCTCGCCGTAGTCGCTGCACACCACGTCGAGCCGTTCGCCTCGGCGCAGCAGCGCCTTGGCCGCCGCATCGGCCAGCACCGCGCCCGTGGCCCCCGAAATGCCCAGAATCAGACTGGGGCGCAGCCCTCCGTGGTCAGGCAACCCACACGCCGGCAATGGTGAACACCAGCGCGGTGATCGCCACGTAGCCGTTCATGTTGAAGAAGGCCAGGTTGAGCCGCGACAGGTCGTTGCGCAGCAGCGCGTGCTCATAGATGAGCAGGGCGCCGATCAGGCCCACGCCCACCCAATAGGGCCACGACAGCGGTGCGATCAGACCCAAGACGATCAGCACCACCACGGTGAGCGCGTGCGACCCCCGCGCAATCTGCAGCGCGCGGCGTGTGCCGAATCGCGCCGGCACGGAATGCAGCCCCCGCTTGCGGTCGAACCCCAGGTCCTGGAGGGAGTACAGAACGTCGAATCCCGCGATCCAGAACATCACCACCAGCGCCAAGACGATGGCCTCCGCGCCGATGTCGCCGCGCACCGCGATCCAGCCGCCGACGGGCGCGATGCCGTCCGCCAAGCCCAACATCCAATGGCTCAGCCAGGTGAAGCGCTTCGTGAAGGAGTAGAGCGTGACCGTGACCATCGCCACCGGCGCGAGCGCCAGGGCCAACAGGTTGAGCTGCCACGCGGCGATGTGCAAGAGGGCGAAACCCGCCGACGCCAGCCCGAGCATCTCGACGCGGGACATCCGCCCGGCCGGCAGGGCGCGCTCGGCGGTGCGCGGGTTCGCCGCGTCGATTTGTGCGTCGATCAGGCGGTTCGCCGCCATGGCGCCCGTGCGCGCACCGGCCATGGCGACGGTGATCCACAAGAACGTGCGCCACCCGGGCCAGCCGTCCTGCGCCAGCACCATCCCCAGAAAGGCGAATGGCAACGCGAAGATCGTGTGCTCGAACTTGATCGCGTCGAGATACAAACGGAGTCGCATCGCGGCGGCGGCCGGGTTCATTCGCGGCTCGTGCAATCGGGTGCGGATTCCCAGAGCCTAGCGCGTCGCGCGGCGATGCACATCCCAGTTTTCTTCCTAGATGCCAAAGCTGCTCCACCGTTCGTCGACCCGCCGCACGATGTCTTCGTCCATGACGATATCCGGCGGCCACTCGCGCGGAAAGCCCTCCTCGGGCAGCTTGCGCGTGGCGTCGATGCCGAGCTTGCCGCCCACGTTCGCGTGCGTGGTGGCGAACTCCAGCGCGTCCATCACGCCCTGCGCATGCTCCGTGTCGCGGCCGGGGTCCGTATTTGCCCCGACGCGCCAGAGGACCTCGCTCAGATCGTGCACGTCCACGTCGGCGTCCACCACGATCACGTACTTGGTGAACATGAGCTGACCCGTGCCCCAAATCGCGTGCATCACCTTGCGCGCCTGTCCCGGATAGCGCTTGCGAATCGACACGATGGCGAAGTTGTGGAACACGCCGTGCACGGGCAGATTCATGTCCACGATCTCGGGGATGACGAGCCGCACCAGCGGCAGGAAGAGCCGCTCGGTGGCTTTCCCGATCCATCCGTCCTCCATGGGCGGTCGTCCGACGATGGTGGAAACGAATATCGGATCGCGCTGCCGCGTCACCGCCGTCAGGTGGAACACCGGGTAGGGCTCGGCGAGCGAGTAGTAGCCCGTGTGGTCCCCGAATGGGCCCTCCATGCGACTCTCGGCCGGGTCGACGTAGCCTTCCAGCACGATCTCGGCGCGCGCCGGGACCAGGATGTCCACCGTCTGCGCCCGTACCATTTCCACCGACGAGCCCCGCAGGAATCCGGCGAACACCAGCTCGTCCACGTCCGGCGGCAAGGGAGCCGTCGCGGAATAGAGCAGCACCGGATCCGCGCCGATGGCGATGGCCACCTCCATGCGCGTGCTCGCCTCGCCGCTGCGCCGCCAGTGCTCCGCCCCGCCCTTGTGCAGCTGCCAATGCATACCCAGCGTCTGTGAGTCGTAGACCTGCAAGCGATACATGCCCATGTTTCGCTTGCCGCTCGCGGGATCATGGGTGAACACCAGCGGCATGGTGATGTAGGGGCCGCCGTCGTCCGGCCAGCAGGTGGGAATGGGCAAGCCGTCCAGCGTGGGGGCCGCGGTCTCGACGATGTCTTGCACGGGGCCGCCGCGCACCGTTCGCGGGCCGATGCGGCCGATGTGCACGATCTCACCCAGCGTTCGCAGCTTGCCCCAGATGCCCGCGGGCGGCGGGCTCATGGCCAGGTTCAGCAGGTGCTCGATGCGGGTTTCCAACTCGGACCAATCGCCCACCCCCAGCGCCCAGGCCATCCGCTGCTGGGTGCCGAGCAGGTTGATCGCCAGTGGGACGTCCGAGCCCTTCACGTTTTCGAACAGCAGCGCCGGGCCGTCCGCCTTCATTACCCGGTCGGCGATCTCGGTGATCTCGAGATGCGGGTCGACTTCAGGCCGGATGCGGCGCAACTGCCCCTGTTGCTCGATGTGGGCGATGAAGGCGCGCAGGTCTTTGAAGGCCATCGGTCTCTACGTCCCAACCAGCGTGGGCAGCGGCAGGTCGTATAGCGAGTCGATCACATGGTCCGGCCGCTGGTCGGCCGGCGCCGCCGCCGCCTCGGCGGCCGACGTGGTGCCGGTGAGGA
>DAOUKN010000308.1:0-3225 GCA_034421255.1 Chloroflexota bacterium
GGAGCCATGTCTCGGGGTCATCCCGCTTCATGCTGGGGCGATGCTCGGCGATCAGCTCCCACATCTGCTCGCGGGTTTGGCGGCAGAGCTCGAGGTCGAGCACTGCCGGCAAGACCAGGAAGCCGTCGCGCTTGAACTGGGCGATCTGCTCGGTGGTGAGCCGCGGAACCTGCGCCACGCTGGAGGATGGCGTTGCCATGGGATCCCTACCTCGTTGAGATGACGAGTGTGCGGATGCCTGATTATGGCTTATGCGCACCGGTCTGGGGAGCAAATTGCAGGGCGCGCCGGCGCATTTTTCCGTTGGGCGCACGCAATGCGCCACCGTGGCGGCACCCGCTCGCCCTGGGGCACTCCGAATGTCCCGGCGCAGCACCCCCCAGGGTCTCCCGCGACCGCGGACTCGACCCATCCTCGCCACATCCGATTTGCTTGACTGACCGGCCGGCGTGGCACGGTACGCAGGGTGGTGCCGCACGTGACGGTGGCCTGGTATGCGTCTCGATGAGTTGGAGCTGAAGCCCGAAGACTATGCACCTCAGCCGCCGGCCGGCCGGCGGCTCAAGATCGGCATCGTCGGCTGCGGCGCCATCACCAATTCGGCCCACCTGCCCGCCTACCGCGACTTCGGCTACCAGGTGGTCGCCTGCATGGACATCGATCCCCAAGCCGTCGAATCGACCCAGGGACAGTGGGCCATCCCAAGGGGCCGTACGAACCTGGCCACGTTGCTCGACGATCCCGAGGTGGAGGTGGTGGACGTGGCCGTGCACGCCGACGTGCGGACGGAGGTCCTCCCCGAGATCGCGGCGGCAGGCAAGCCGATCCTCTCGCAGAAGCCGTTCGCCATGAATTGGGCGTCCGCCAGGCAGATGGTCCGCAGCGTCGAGCAGGCGGGCGTTCCGCTGATGGTCAACCAGCAGGCGCGCTGGGCGCCCGCCCACCGCGCCATCAAGGTCCTGATCGACCGCGGCGTCTGCGGCCCGCTGTACAGCGTGGCTCACGTGCGAAGGTCCTGGCAGGACCATCCAGACCGCTGGTGGCGCCAACTGAAGGACTTCAACATCGTGGACCACGGCGTCCACTACATCGATCTGGCTCGCTTTTTCACCGGGCGTACACCCGACGCCGTGAGCTGCGCGACCGCGCTGGTCCCGGGGCAGCACGCGGTCTCACCCCTGTGCCACTCGCTGCTCATGCACTTCGACAGCGACGATCTGCTTTGCACCGAGCACTTCAACAACGTGGTCCCCAGTCCGGCGGCCCACTCGGACACCTGGTACCTGGACGGAGCCGAGGGCTCGATCATGGGTACGCAACAGTGGGTGGAGGTCGCACGCAAGGAGGAGCCCGCTCGCCGCGTGCGTTTTCCAATCGAGGGCCGCTGGTTCCCGGACGCCTTCGGCGGCAGCATGGCCGAGATGATGACCGCGGTAGCGGAAGGCCGCGAGCCGCTGACTTCCGGCCACGACAACCTGAATTCGATCAAGACCGCCTTCGCCGCCGTCAGAAGCAGCGAGGAAAGCCGCACAGTGCGACTGAGCGAATTCGACTGAGATTGGGCCGGATGAAGCGGCGCTGCGCGCATCGCCTGGTGAATTGTGGCGAGATTGGTTGAACCAGGTGCGCATGGTCGCAGCGGCACGGTCGCCGCATCGACCAAAAAGGCGTGAAGGAGAATTAGCCCTCTTCGGGCAGCAGCACCACGCGCAGATAGCGGTCGTCGGTGAGGTAGAGCCGAGCCGCGGCCGAGACCTGTTCCAAGGTCACGGCGTCCAGCCGCTCTTCGAATTCGACGATCGCCGAGAATTCCCCATCCTGCCGAACGACAGCCTCGATCTGACTGCGCCAGAAGCTGTTGTCGCGCAACTGCTCCTCGCGGGGCGTGCGCAGCAACTCCTTGGCTGTGTCCAGGTAGTCCTGTTCACCACCGTCGCGCAGCCAAGCAATTTCCTCAAAGACTGCGTCGAACAGCTCGTCCGCACGCGCGGGGTCGCTGCCGAAGATGGCAAAGAGCAAGTATTCGGGATCCGGAAACAGACTGGCTCCGGCGAACGCGCCGACGCTGTAGGTTCCACCGAGCGCCTCTCGCAATACTTCTCGCAAACGGATCTGGAGAATCTCCGCCACCAGCGTAAGCGTCAGCGCCTCCTGGCGATTCCACTCCATGTCGCCGGCGAACACCACCGCCGTCCGGCTCCGAGGCTCGATGCCGCTGCGGACGACGTGCTCTCCCAGCGCTGGCGGTGGATCGACCCCGACGTCCCGCCACTGCTCGACACGCCCGGTGGTTGGCAGGCTGGCCACGTAGGTTTCCGTCAGAGATCGAAGGCTCTCCCAATCGAACGCGCCAACGAATATGAAGGTCGCGTCGCCCAAGTCCGCAAACCGGTCCGCGTAGACCGCTTCGGTGCGCTCCAGGCTGAGCTCGTCCAGCAGCTCAAGCGTGAGCGGCCGCCGGCGGAAGTGGCTCTGGGCCAGCAAGGTGTTCACGGCGTCGAAGAACACGGCGTCCGGTTGGTCGGCGCGGGTTTCGGCGGAACTCCGCAGGCTGGTCTCGAAGTTCGAGAAGTACACCGGGTCCAGCCTGGGCGCGGTGGCATAGAGATTGACGAGTTGAAACAGCGTTTCGATGTCTTCCGGCGACGAGCTGCCGCTGAAGCCCTCGAACAACTCGCTGATGTAGGGCGACACCGAGACCCGCTTGCCGGCGAGCAGCTTGTCCAGGGCCACATTGTCGTGCGGCCCCACGCCACTGCCCGAAACCACGGCAGCCGCGTAGGTGGCGGAGACGTGGTCGGCGTCGTCCACCAGCGAGTGCCCGCCCGGACTGAAGGCGCCAAACACGATTTCGTCGTTCTTGAAGTCGGTCTGCTTGGCGATCACGGTGATCCCGTTGGACAGCGTCCACTTGACGGCGTCGATGGATTCGATGGCTTCTTCGCTGGTGATGCTGCCCGCCGTCGGGATCGTGGCCATCAGCGGCACGTCGGCGACCTCGTCTTCGTAGGGCTCAACCTCCAGGGTGTCGGCTGCCGCGAGTTTGGCCTGCAACTCGGACTCCAGGTCCTCGTCGGACTTGTCGCCGCTTCCTTCGGGACGCATCACCAGGAGCACGGTATTTCCAGGCTCGCTCCAGGTAGCGGCCACGGCGTCGACCTCGGCCAGAGAGATCTCCGGCACCAGCGCCTGGTAGAGCGCCCACTCGGCCTCGACGCCGGGAAC
>DAOUKN010000309.1:0-2246 GCA_034421255.1 Chloroflexota bacterium
CCGCCCGATGAGCTGCATGAGGCCGTGCGCGGCTGTCGCTTCATTGCCCTGGCCACGCCCCTGACGGCGGAAACCGAGGGCCTGATCGACGCCGACGCCATCGCGGCCATGGACGACGACGCCGTGATCGTAAACGTGGCGCGGGGTCATGTTATCGACCGTGAAGCGCTCATCGACGCGCTTGGCAGCGGCAAGCTGAGCACCGCTGGGATCGACGTCTTCTGGCAGGAACCGGTCGATCCGACCGATCCCCTCTTCGACTATGAGGTGTTCGTGACGCCGCACGCCTCCAACGCCTGCGACGTGTTCGTGCGCGAGACCGCGGCCGGCGTCGCTGAAAACGTGCGGCGGCTGATCGCCAATGAGCCGCTGCTCTGGGAGGCGAAGGCATCGTGATCGTCGACGTCCACACCCACCTGAGCACCTCCGAGCAGTGGGGCCCGCAATTCAGCCAGGCCATCGAACTGACCTATCCGCCCGACGTGCTAGACATCAACGTCACGCCCGAGCGGCACTGGGAGGCCGAGAAGACCGCGGACCGCGTGATCGTGTTCGGCATCAACTCGATCGCCATGGAGATGTGCACGCCCAATGACCACATCGCCGCCTACGTGCGCCAGCATCCGGAGAAGCTGATCGGATTTATGTCAATCGATCCCAATCAACCGGACGCCCTCGACGAGATCGACCGATCGGTGAACGACCTCGGCCTACGCGGCATCAAGATGAGCCCCGTCTACCAGCACTACCACCCCAACGACCCGAAGGCCGGGCGCGTCCACGCCCGCGCCCAGGAGCTCGGGTTGCCGATCCTGACTCACGCCGCCTATCAGGGCATGGCCAACACGCCCATGGAGCTGGCCAGTCCGCTGCTCTACGACCCGGTCGCGCGCGAGTTCCCGGACCTCAGGATCATCCTGGCGCACATCGGCCTGCCGTGGTTCGCCGACGCCATGGTCGTCGCTCGCAAGCACCCCAACGTTTTCACCGACGTGTCGGGACTCGAGAACAAGCCGTGGTGGCTCTACCAGGCGCTGGCGATGCTGAGCGAGTTCGGCGCCATCGACAACGTGCTCTTCGGCAGCGACCTGCCTTTCAGCACCGTCGACGGCACCATCAACACCCTACGGAACATCAACACCGTCACCGAGGGCACAGGGCTGCCCAAGATCCCGTCCGAGGAGATCGAGGGCATCATCCACCGGGACAGCCTGAGCCTGTTGGGCTTGGACTAGCCCTCAGTCCAGCAGCCGGTCTCCCAGCAGGTCGCGCACCCCGCCGACGAACTGCTTCGACGCCTGCATGAGCATGTCGCCGTCGTAGCCGTAGCTCATGAATGTGGCCCCCTTGTCGGCCCATTCGAGCGACTCCTCGATGGAGCCGATGTGCGGGCCGCCCGCGATTCCGTGGCGCTTGACCGCCGCGAGCATTCGCTCCACGCCATCCCTGATTTCCGGATGGTGAATCTGACCGGGGATTCCAATCGTGGCCGAATAGTCAGTGCGGCCGATCAGGATGGCGTCCAGGCCGGGCGTTGCGGCGATCTCGTCGATGTTCTCGATGCCGAGCCCGCTCTCCACCTTCACCGCGGTCAGGATTTCGCGGTTTTGCCCCGCGGTCAGTTCGCCGCAGTCCGGCTCCGCGAACTCGGTGTGCACGCCTGCGGTCAGTACGCCCCGCTTGCCCTCCGGCGGGTACTTGCTGTAGCGCACGGCCATGGCCGCCTGCTCGGCCGTCTCGACGTGCGGCACGATCACTCCCATCGCGCCGGCGTCCAACGGACGGGCGATCAGGTGATCCTCCACGCTCGTGGTACCTGCGATGGGCACCATGCCGGTCAGCTTCGACGCCATGCAGATGGTCGCCAACTCGGGATATCCGGGCTGCCCGTGCTCCATGTCGATGTAGTAGAAGTGGAACCCCGCCGAGCCGAAGATCTGAGCCACCGGCGGGGAGGCAAACGAAATGCTGCACGCTCCCAAGACCACCCGGCCTTCGCGAAGGGCCCGCGTCACAGGGTTGACTTGATGGTTGATCGCGGATCGGACGGCGTAGCTGCTCATGGCGGTCCTCGGTGGCGGGAACTGGAGACGCGCCAATGTATCGCAGCGCCGCCATCGAGCAGCGGGTCACGCTTAATCCGTCATTCCCGCGAAGCCTGTCCCCGCGCAGGGAGACCTTTGCATAAATCGGGGGGCGGGGCGGACCATGGGGCGTCGCCAGGCGGAGGATTGAGGAGCGGGCGT
>DAOUKN010000310.1:0-3237 GCA_034421255.1 Chloroflexota bacterium
CGGATGTCGCTGGAGGAACGGAAGCTCTGGGGGCAGGAGGCCGGGGTCCCGCCGAATACGCATTTCCGGGGCATGAGCCAGGAGCAGATCGAGGCGCTCACGCCCGAGGAACAGGCCGTCCTCAACATCGCGCCGTATTAGGGCGACTGCGGTAAGCCATTGGACTCGTCATTCCGAACGCAGTGAGGAATCCAAGGGCGTTGCGCCTGCTCCCTGCTCCTTAGATTCCTCGCCGAGCCTCGGAATGACAGAAGTGGGGCGTGGGAATGACAGAAGTGGGGCGTGGCGGCGAGGCCGCGCCGGGGTGCGCGTTGACGTTCGTCCGACCGCGCGCATAGCATCAACCCACAGCGCCAGCCCACCGAGGGAGCCGCCATGTCGGTATCCGGGCCGCTCGACGAAGCCACCTTTGCCGCGCTCCAAGCCGCCGACAGCCCTACGGTGTCCAACGCCATCGAAGAATTGGGCGTGCGCGGGCACCTGGAGGGATTCGCCGGGTCTCGGGTGCGCTGCATGTTCCCCGAGCTTGGCGTCACGCTGGGCTATGCCGTCACCGCGCAGATCGACACCACGGGACCGGGACCGGTCGAGGTGGGCCGCGGCATGCGCGAGTTCGCCGAGCTTCTGGCCGCCGCTCCCAAGCCCGCGGTGGTCATCGTGCAGGACATCGGCCCGCACAAGGCGCGCGCGGCGATGTTCGGCGACTACGCCGCCACGCTCTACGGCGCGCTCGGCGCCGTGGCATTCATCACCGACGGCGCCATCCGCGACGTGGACCAGCTGCGCGAGATGCGCTTCGCCTGCTTCGCCGCGGGCACGTCGGTCTCCCACGGCAATCCGCGGCGCATCACCATGGACATTCCGATCGAGATCGACGGCATGATCGTGGAGCCGGGCGACCTGATCCACGGCGACGTGAACGGCCTGCTCAACGTGCCGCTGTCCGCCGCGCCGGACCTGCCCGCGCAGGTCGCGAAGGTGCGCGCCGACGAGCGGGCGGCCATGGACGCGCTGATCGGGCCGAACGCCTCGGTGGACGAGGCGCTCTCCAAGATGGGGCACTGAGCGATGGCGCTGAAGTACTCGGTGGTGCTGGCGACGCTGGCGTCCAGCCCCGGCGGACAGGTGTGGGAAGACCCCGACACCGTGCTGGGCGCGGTTGCCGACGCGGGTTACGACGGCGTCGACCTGGACGCCGAGCCCGACCGCATCGACGAGGCGCTGTTCTACAGCGTGGTCGACAAGGCGCGGAACCTCGGGCTGCGGATTCCCTCGCTCCTGGGCGCCTGGGGCGGCTGGCACGCGGGCGAGGAGCGCGACCTGGCGTCGAGCGACGAGTCCAAGCGCTCCTACGCCGTCGACTACGCCAAGCGCTGCCTCGACCTGGGCGCGACGCTGGACGAGCCGCCGGTCTACGAGATCTGCGCCGTGTCGTTCGTGCCCGAGTACCCGACAACCAGCGTCCCGCTTACCGAGTTGCGGCGCCAGTTCGAGCGGTCGGCGCGCGAGATTGCGGACCACGCCGAATCCGTGGGCGTGCCGGTAGCCATCGAGCCCGTCAACCGCTTCGAGGGTTACGCCGGTTTCATGAACTCGGTCGTCGAGGCGGTCGCGGTAGTCGAGGCGGTGGGGTCGGATCACCTGGGCATCGTGGCCGACTTCTTCCACCTCAACATCGAGGACGGCCCGGTCACCGAGGCGCTGCGGACCGCGGGCAAGCACCTGCGCCACATCCACCTGGCCGACAGCAACCGCCAGATGCCCGGCACCGGCCACCTGGACTTCAGCGACATCGTGCGCGTGCTGCACGCCATCGACTACCAGGGCTACCTCTCCATCGACTGCGTCCCGGCCAAGCCCGACTGGCGCACCGTGCTCACCTCCACGCGCGAGTTCATGGGCCAGATCGAGGCCGGCGTGGACCTGCAGCGGCGCCTGGCAAGCGTGGCGTAGCCACCTAAGCGCGAGCCGTGTCTTCCACCCCAGCCAATACCCAAGTCGTCCTGGCGCGCCGGCCAGCGGGCGTGCCGCAGGTTGACGATTTCGAGACCGTCGAGTCGCCGATTCCTCGGCCGTCGGCCGGCGAGGTGTTCGTGCGCACGATTTACGTTTCCGTCGATCCGTATATGCGCGGTCGCCTGTGGGAGAAACCGCTGCGTGGGGAGCCCATTGCGCTCGGCCAGGTGATGATCGGCGAGGGCGTAGGCGAGGTGGTTTTTTCGAGCGACCCGCGCCTGCGCGAGGGCGAAATCGTGCGCGGCGAGTTCGGGTGGCAAAAATATGCCGTCACGACGCTTGAGGACCTCGAGATCATCGACCGCGGGGCCGCGCCGCTGTCAACCGCGCTCGGCATCCTGGGCATGCCGGGGCTGACGGCCTACTACGGCATGCTGGAGGTGGCGCGACCGCGCGCGGGCGACACCGTGGTGGTCACCGGCGCCGCGGGGGCCGTGGGCAGCGCCGCCGGCCAGATCGCCAAGCTCCAGGGCTGCCGCGTGGTGGGCACCTGCGGCAGCGACGCCAAGTGCATGTATCTGGTCAACGAGCTGGGGTTCGACGCGGCGATCAACTACCGCACCCAGCCGCTGGAGGACGCGCTCGACAGCGCCTGCCCCGACGGCATCGACGTGATCTTCGAGAACGTGGGCGGCGAGGTGCTGGAGGCCCTACTGCGGCGCATCAACATCCACGCCCGCATCGCCCTCTGCGGCGCGATCTCGCAGTACCACTCCCAAGAGCTTGCGCCGGTGCCGCCGCACTCGCGCACCATCCACAGCCGCCGGGCGCGCATGGAGGGATTCCTGGTCAACGACTTCGAGGACCATGACGCCGAGGCCATGGCCGCGCTCACCGAATGGGTGTCAACCGGCCAGCTCACCTACCGCGAGAACATCGTGGCCGGCATCGAGAACGCGCCGGCGGCGTTCGTGGGCCTGTTCACCGGAGAAAACATCGGCAAGCAGCTGGTGCGCGTGAGCTCGGAGGAGGTCTCCGTCCGCGAGCCGCAGTGAGCGGACGGTTTCACCGACCCGCTCCATCTACGGACTTCGTTCGCCCTGAGCCTGTCGAAGGGAGTCTCCTGAGCCCACCGGCGGAGTGTGGTTCGACAAGCTCACCACGAACGGACTAGGGCGTGTTCACACTAAGAGGCTCGCGTCTGGTAGGCTTTGGCTATGGAACTCACCCAAGCACAAGTTGACCGCGTGGCTCCGTACCTGCCGGTGCAGCGCGGCAACG
>DAOUKN010000311.1:0-10231 GCA_034421255.1 Chloroflexota bacterium
TCCGAGGCGGCGCCGCCCGGTCACCCGGGCTCGCCTAATGACAGTCGACGCGCCCCTCGCGCCCACCTCACCACCCGGCCACGTGGTGAGGCTGTCTCAACATACAAATGACAATGGGAAACGGTCATCGGTGATCTAGCCGTGCTGACCACAGAGGTGTGTAGTCACTACATCTTGCGATGCAGTTGCCCGTTCAGCGCCCGCTCCAAATTCGCCAGGTATTCGGTGAATGCACGACGACCTGCCGGCGTCGCCTGCACCCACGTGCGCGGCTTGACGCCGACGAATTCCTTGGTGAGGGCGAGATAGCCCGCGTCCTCCAGCTTGCGCAGGTGGATGGTCAGGTTGCCGCCTGTCAATCCGAGGGTCTTTTGGATGAATCCATACGCCAGCCGGTCCGTCTCCGGCTGCATGACCAATTGCGTCATGATTCGCAGGCGCGTCGACTGATGGATGGTCTCGTCGAGGACGATGGCCTCGCCGGTCAAAGGACGCCGCTCTTGCGGATCCACGTCGCGCCCAGCGCCACCACGGCCAGCGTCGCCACGGCCGTAATCAGCATGGCCGCGTCACCCGCGAGGTAGCTGGGTAGGTAGAACGCCGCCGCGAACCCGATACCAATCGCCGTTATCGCGGGCCGGTGCATGATGCCGAACAAGACGAGTCCCAGGGCCACGATGCCAACCGTGACCCGGGGGATGGCGATCCCGGCAGCGTCCGCCGTCCACAGGCCCCCCGCCACCGGCACCAGAAATGCCGCGACCAAAACCGCAAGCCAGAAGAGGAACACGCGGATGCCGGCGCTGCGAGCGGCGTCGCCGGCCGCGTTCTCACGGCCCGCGCGGTGCCCGATGAGGGAGCTGCCGACCATTCCCGCCGCCGCCAGCACACCCCACAGCGGACCCGGATACCACGGAGTGCCCGCCGCGAAGTCGGCAGCCAGGGTCGCGACGGCGTACTGCGAGAAATAGCCCACGGCGACAATCGCGCCCCACAGGAGCAGGATCGTCGCCGTCCCGGCGACGTACATGGAACTCCGGGCCCGATCCATCGTCGCGTGGATGGCGCCCCAACTCTCGTCCGGCGTGAGTGTCGCCGTTTGCTGGTCCGATCCTTGCATCGCTTGCCTCGCATTCGTACCCGGGTCGCTTCCCGGCCCTTAGTTTGTAACACAAACTAGTTTACATCGTTTGACGCGTCGGTACAAGCCGCGTGACCCCTTCGTTTCGGGGATGCAACCCTGGCATTCCGTCGTCCAAATGCGCCGACCCTCATGAACCCAAGCCGCCAGCACCGGTGCCTGCCGATGCTGCTGATCGTCAACGGATACGCGGCGTCGGGTAAGACGACGCTCGCGCGGGCGCTGTCCCGCGAGCTGCGCTGGCCCGTCCTCGTGAAGGACCTGTTCAAGGAGCAGTTGTTCGACCGGCTCGGCGCCACGGACTACGAGGACTCGAAGCGCCTGGGCGTCGCCGCGATCGAGATGATGTTCGGCGCGGCGCGGGAGTTGCTGGTAGTGGGGACTTCGGTCATCATCGAGTCGCCGCTGGTCCCGCGCTATGACAACGCCCGCCTCCGCGCGCTGGAACGCGACGCCGACTTCCTGACCGTCCAAGTAGTGCTCACGGGCGATCCCGAGGTGCTCTTCGAGCGCTACCGAACCCGCGCCGAGCGCGGCGAGCGGCACCCGTGCCACTTCGACCATGACCGCCTGGCGGACATGCACGCGATGCTGCATGCGCCGTTCGAGTCGCTCACCGTCACCGGCGAGACCCTCTATTTCGACACGTCGAGCCTCTCCGAGGAGACGATCGCCGAGATGCAGCGACGGACTGTCGCGGTCATCGACGAGCTGTCCGTGCCGACCGATCCCTGATCCGGAGAGTGAGCTAAGGGGCGCGCCCGGTGGCCCGCGCTGCGTGCAGCGTGGGACCGGTCGGGTCGGATCTCCCAGGCTGCACGCAGCCTGGGCCACCGGACTCCTCCGTCGTTCCGGCGAACGCCGGAATCCAGGTTGGGGCTGTATCGCGCGCTGACGACGGCTACGCGGACGGGTTCGTCAGCGCCTCGCGCAAGCGCCGCCCGATAGTCTCCGGCTCACCGGGCTGCAGGTTGGCCGAGTAGGCCTCCAGCAGGTTGCGCGCCGGGTCGACGCGGACGTAGATGGGCGGCTCACCGGCCAGGAGCGCATCGCCGATCGTCTGGGCGTCGGGTCCCTCCCAGTCGGCCTCGAAGCCGACGACCGCCGTCGGGACGAAGTAACGATCGTCGTCGAACTCCACGGTCGCGCGCACGCCGTCGATCTCGCCCACGTCGTCGACGATGATCTCGACCAGGTCGCGCATATCCCGCAGCATCTGGTCCTCGTCGGAGTCCATGTAGCTGCGCAGCGCCGCGTAGAGGCCCACCATTTCCTCTTTGGCGACCTTGGACGGCCGCCCGATCGCGTGGTTGGGGCTGCTGTTGAGGTGCGCCGCCTCGATGAGGTCCGCGCGTCCGTAGAGCAGCCCAGTCGCCTGCGGACCGCGGATCACCTTGCCGCCGCTCATCGTGACGAGATCGGCGCCGTCGTGGATGAAGCGCGTGAGGTTCTCGCGCGGCGGCACCGTCATGGCCGCGTCCACGATCACCGGAACGCCCCGGGCGTGGGCGATCTCGGACACCTGGGGCAGGGTCAGCCCACCGCGCGGGTTCCCCGGCGCGAAGAGAAAGGCCACCGCCGCCGTGCGGTCGGTGAGCGCGGCCGCAAGCTCCTCGGGCAGGCACGACGACACGTTGCCCACCTCGACGATTCTTGCGCCGGTGAAGCCGTACATGTGGCTATAGGGACCGCGATGGATCTTTTGGATCACCATCTCGTCCTTGAGGCCCGTCGTATCCGGTAGGCGCCGGATGGCCGCGAGGTCGGCGCCCGTGATGCACGCGGCCAGCGAGAGCACCATTCCGGCCGCCGCTCCGGCGACCACCATGCCCGCCTCGGCTTCCGTGACCTCGGCGATATAAGCGCCGATGCGGCGGTTCAGCGCCTCGACCGAGACGAACGCCCGGCCCGCTTCGGCCATCGCCGCCAGCGTGTCGGGCCGCATGAGCGAGCCGCCGTAGTTCGTGGTGGGCCCGCCGGCGTGGATCACCAGCGGCACGCCCAACTCGGCGTAGACGCGGTTTGACGGTTGCGGGCGCGGCATGAAGCTGCCCTGGAGGACGCGGTTCGTGCGTGTATAGCACGCTTACATGGCCGCCAAGCCGCTATGCTTCACGCCACGCATGCGTCGATACACATGAATGACCCGGAGGTTTACCGCTGTGTCGAGCCGTCCTCGGCTCCCACGCGACGAGATGGCGAACCGAGTTTGGGTAAAGGCAGCATGACCCAGCCGCCGCGGCTGATGATCCCGGGGCCGATCGACCTCGAGCCCGACGTGCTGGAGGCGCTCGCCGGCCAGGTGATCCCGCACTACGGCGACGCTTGGGTGACGGCCTATCGGCACGTCCGACAGAACCTGTTGACGATTGGTGAGAGCGAAGGCGACGCCTTTGTGCTCGCCGGTTCCGGCATCGTGGGCATCGACGCCGCGATCGGGACGGCGGTGCCTACCGGCGGCCACCTGATCGTGGTGGACAACGGCTTCTTCTCGGGCCGCATGTGCGAAGTCGCGGACGGCTATGGCGTCACCACTCACGTCCTGCGTACCGAACGCGGCAAGCCCGTGAGGCCGGATGAACTCGCGGCGTTCATGCAGGCGCACCCTGAAGCCCAGGTCGTGGGCGTGACCCACGGCGAGACGTCCACGGGCGTGCTGAACGACCTGGATGCCCTAGGGAACGTGGTGGCGGAGGCCGGCCGTCTCCTCATCGTCGACGCGGTGTCCACGTTCGGCGCGGCGCGCGTGGCGGTTGATGCCTGGGGCATCGGCATTTGCTGCACGGCGTCACAGAAGGCCCTGGAGTCACCGCCGGGCGCGGCACCGGTGATCGTCAATCCGTCGGCCTGGAAGTTCCTGGACTCGAGCGGCGCCGATAACCACGGGCTATACAGCGACCTGCGCGTGTGGCGCCGCTACGCCACCGAGATGGCGGAGTTCCACCCCCAACCAGCCACGATGCCGGTCAACGTCATCGCCGCGTTGACTGTTGCAACCGATCGAATCCTGGCGGAAGGGCTCGAGCAGCGCTACCGGCGCTACCGGGAGATTGCCGCCGGCGTGCGCGGGCGTGCGCGCGCCGCCGGATACGAGCCGCTCGCGGCGGACGATTGGGCCTCACCCACCGTCACGGCCCTGCGCCCGCCGGCGGGCCTCGCGGCGAACGACGTGGTGGCGGCCGTGCGCGAGCGCGCCAACATTCAACTCGGCAGCGGGATCGCGGAGCTCGCCGGGCAGGTGTTCCGCGTGGGGCACATGGGACTCTCGACCACCGACGCCTACCTCGACGATCTCTTCGGCGTGCTGGAATCGCTTTCGAACACGCAGGAGTGCGCGGCGTCGTAAGCGCCCCGTCGCGCCGGGCAGTTTGCGAAAATTGGCGTTGACACGCGCTATTCGCCCGCCGTAGGCTCGCGATTGCTGGAAAGGCTGTGACTGGGACGAGTACCCGTCAAAAGCCGCGTTAGAGAGCCGGACCTCGCGCTGCAAGTCCGGTCGCGGCGACGACGGCGAATGGCCCCACGAGCCGCGGACCCAACGGGCATAGCCCAAGTAGGCTCCGCCGGAGGCCCTCCGTTAGCACAGGGCAGGATATCGAGCGCAAGCTCCGTATCTGGGTAAGGGGTGCCTTGCGCACCCGAAGCAGGGTGGCACCGCGAAGGCATGAGCCTCTCGTCCCTCAGGCGAGAGGTTTTTTTGTGCCCCGCGTTGGCGCCGGAAGGAGGGGTCGAATGGGCATGATGCAGACAGTGGACGCGCGCACGGATCAGCGCGCGTGGGCCCTCGACCAGCTCGCCCACGGCCGTGCGGTGCCGATCTTCGACGAAATCGCCGGCGACCTGGACACGCCTGTCTCGGTGTTTCTCAAGCTGCGAGCCGGCGATCCGGCCTTCCTGCTGGAGAGCGTGGAAGGCGGCGAGCAGGTGGCGCGGTATTCATTCGTCGGCGCGCGGCCGGCCCGCGGCCTGAGCTTCCGCGACGGCGCGGCGACCTTCACCGACGGCGACGGCGAAACTCGAACGCAGACCTATGCCAATCCGCTCGACCTGGTGGCTCAATTGCTGGACGCGGCGAACGTCGCCGCGAATCCCGAACTGCCCCGCTTCCAGGGCGGCGCGGTCGGCTATCTGGCCTACGACGCGGCGGCCGACTTCGAGCGGCTGCCCGTGCCCGCGCCCGACCCGCTGGGCGTGCCCGACGGCATGTTCATGCTGTGCGAGGAGTTGGTGATATTCGATCACGTCCGGGACGTGATGCGGCTGGTCACGGTTGCGCGTCCGCATCCCGACCCGACTGCTGGCTATGCCGCGGCGCGGAAACGACTTGCGGCGCTCGCGGATCGGATCGCAGGCCCCACGCCGATCCCGCCATTGAGCGCGGCGTCGCCGGTCAACGGGCGCGTGGACCTGAGCATGTCCAAGGCCGAGTTCATGCGAGCCGTCGAGCGGGCAAAGGAATACATCTCCGCCGGCGACATCATCCAGACGGTGCCGTCGCTGCGCCTCAGCCGAAAGCTCAGCGTCGACCCCATCGAGGTCTACCGCGCCCTGCGGCGCATCAACCCGTCGCCGTACATGTTCTACCTGGACTTCGGCGACGTGCAACTCGCGGGCGCGTCGCCCGAGATGATGGTGCGCTACGAGGACGGCCAGGTGCGCACCCGTCCCATCGCGGGCACCCGTCCCCGCGGCGAGGACGACGCGACCGACGCGGCGCTGGCGCGCGAACTCATCGCCGACCCGAAAGAGCGCGCCGAGCACGTGATGCTGGTCGATCTGGGCCGCAACGACGTCGGGCGGGTGGCCGTATCGGGATCCGTCGCCGTCGACGACTTCATGAGCATCGAGCGCTACTCGCACGTGATGCACATCGTGAGCGACGTGACCGGCACGCTCGAACCTGGACGCACCGGCCTGGACGCATTGCGCGCCTGTTTCCCGGCCGGAACGCTCTCCGGCGCGCCCAAGATTCGGGCGATGGAGATCATCGCCGAGTTGGAGAACCTGCGGCGCGGTCCCTACGGCGGCGCCGTGGGATACGTGAGCTACTCGGGGGATCTGGACACGGCCATCACCATTCGAACCATGGTTGTCCGCGACGGCATGGCGCACGTGCAGGCCGGCGCCGGGATCGTGGCGGACTCCGTGCCCGAGCTGGAGTACCACGAGTGCCTCAACAAGGCGCGCGCGCTGCTGCGGGCGATCGAGCTCGCCGAGGAGGCTGGCCATGCTGCTCGTGCTCGATAACTACGACTCGTTCACCTACAATCTGGTGCAGTTCCTCAGCGTGATCACGGACGACATCGAGGTCCACCGCAACGACGCGCTGACGGTGGCCGACATCGAGGCGAAGGCGCCGCAGGCCATCGTGGTTTCTCCGGGTCCCTGCACCCCGGCCGAGGCCGGCATTTCGGTGGACCTCATCGCCGCCCTGGGGCCTCGCATTCCCACGCTCGGCGTGTGCCTGGGCCACCAGTCGGTCGGAGCGGCGTTTGGCGGGCGCATCGTGCGGGCGCCGGAGCTGATGCACGGCAAGACCTCGCCCATTCATCACGACGGCGACGAGCTGTTCGAGGGATTGCCGGACCCGTTCACCGCCACGCGCTATCACTCGCTCATTATCGAGGAGGACAGCATGCCGACGGAGCTGCAGGTTACGGCGCGCACGCCGGATGGGCTTATCATGGGTGTGCGGCATCAAACCCACCCGATATTCGGCGTGCAGTTTCACCCGGAGTCGATTCTCACGACGGTGGGGCCCGATTTGCTCCGAAACTTCGTCAAGTTGGCCGGCATGCGAACGCTCTCATGATCGTCGGCGCGATCCAGACCGTGGTCGAGGGGCGTTCGCTGGCGCGCGACACGGCGCGCGAGGTGATGGAATCCATCCTCACCGGCCAAGTCACGCCCGCCCAGTTCGGCGCGCTGGTCACGGCATTGCGCCTCAAGGGCGAGTCGGCGGATGAGATCGCCGGATTCCTGGAAAGCATGCGGACCCATGCCACCCGGGTGGAACTGGGTGACATGCCCGCCGTGGATGCCTGCGGAACGGGCGGCCGCGGGGTCAGCTGGTTCAACGTGACGACCACCGCCGCGCTGGTTGCCGCCGGCGCCGGGGCGAAGGTCGCCAAGCACGGCAACCGGTCCTTCACCCGCAAGAGCGGCAGCGCCGACGCTTTCGAAGCCCTCGGCGTTCAGCTGGCCGTTACGCCGGCGGTTGTCGCCCGGTGCGTGCGCGAAGCCGGGATCGGATTCATGTTCGCCCAGGCCTTTCACCCCAGCATGAAGTTCGCGGCGCCGCTGCGCCGGGAGATCGGCATCCGCACGATGTTCAACGTTCTGGGCCCCTTGACGAATCCCGCCGGCGTGCGACGGCAGCTCCTGGGCGTGGCCAGCCCCACCCTGGCGGCGACCATGGCGAACGCCCTGCGACAGATGGGCGCCGTCCGCGTGCTCGTGGTTGCCGGGCATGGGGGCATGGACGAAGTCACGCTCGACGGCCCCACGCAGGTGACTGAATTACGCGACGGTTCGATTTCTTCGTACTCCGTCAGCGCCGAGGACCTGGGGTTGGCGGCGAGCGACCCGGCAAGCGTGGCCGGCGGCACGCCCGACGAAAACGCCGTCACCATTCGCGGCATCCTCGACGGTACCGACCGCGGGCCGCGTCGCGACCTGGCGGTCGCCAATGCGGCCGGCGTGTTGCTGGCCGCCGGGGTTGCCGACTCGTGGCGCGACGGCGTCGAACGCGCGTCCGCCGCTATCGAGGAAGGCGCAGCGGCCGCGTGCCTGCAACGTATGGTCGCCATCACGAACAGCTCGTTGGGCAGCTAGATGACGATTCTGGACGAGATCGTCGAGCACAAGCGCCGCGAGGTGGCGCAGGCAGCCTCGAACGTGCCGCTTGCCGAAATGCGGCGCCGCGGCGAGGCGCCGCGCCCTCGACGCTCGCTCTGGCATGCCCTGGACGTCGACGCGGTTGTCGTGATCGCCGAAATCAAGCGCGCGTCGCCGACGGCCGGTGTATTCGCGGAGGACCTGGACCCGGCGGCGCAGGCCGCGGCCTACGCCGACAGCGGGGCGGCAGCCATCTCGGTGCTCACCGATCAGGAGTACTTTCGCGGATCGCTCGGCGATCTCCAACAGGCCCGCGACGCCTGCGATTTGCCGGTGATCCGCAAGGAGTTCATCGTTGACGCGTACCAGATCTACGAGTCGGCGGCGGCCAACGCCGACGCGGTGCTGCTCATCGTCGGCCTGACGCCCGAGCAGGACCTGGACGATGATCTGGCGCTGGTGCGTGAGCTCGGCATGGAAGCGCTGGTCGAGGCGCACGTGGAGGAGGAAGTGGAGCAGGCCCTGGTTGCCGGCGCCCGCATCGTGGGCATCAACAATCGGGACTTGCGTTCGTTCAAGACCGATCTCGCCGTGACCGAGCGACTGTGCGCCATGATTCCGGACGACATCACCATCGTGAGCGAGAGCGGCGTGCGAACCCCGGCCGACGTGCGACGCCTGGCCGCCAGCGGCGTCAGCGCCGTGCTGGTTGGCGAGTCGATCGTGACGGCGCCCGACGCAGGCAGCCAGCTCCGGGAGCTGGTGGCGGCCGGAGCGGCGGCGTAACCCGTGCTGGTCAAAATTTGCGCGCTGCTGGAACCCGGCGACGCGGCCGCCGCGGCCGCCGCCGGGGCCGACATGCTGGGCGTGATCTTCGCCCCCTCCTGGCGACGCCGCACCGTGGCCGAGGCGCAGCGCATCTTCGACGCGGCGCCGGCCGGGCCCGAGCGCGTGGGCGTGTTTGTCGATGCGCCGCTGGCGGAGGTCGAGGAAGTCGCCCAGGCGTGCGATCTGGATCGAATCCAGCTTGGCGGCAGCGAAGACCCGGACTATTGCGCCGCATTGGGATCGCGTGCGGTCAAGACCCTGCGGCTGCCGCGCGACGAGGCCATCGTGGCCGACTTCGACGTGAAGCTCTTCCACTTGGACACCGCCCACGACACGCGAGCCGGCGGCACAGGCGAGTCCTGGGACTACGCGACGGCGCGGTCCTTGACCCGCGGGCATCCGGTGCTGCTGGCCGGAGGGCTGACACCGGACAATGTCGCCACCGCTATCGCCGACGCCCGGCCGTTTGGCGTGGACGTCGCCAGCGGCGTCGAGACGGATCGCGCCAAGGATCCAGACAAGATCGAAGCATTCGTTCAGCGCGCGCGCGCGGCTTTCGCGGCCCTGGAAACCGCCGCCTAGTCATGCGGCGGCTTGCCGCGGCACTGCTCGTGGCGGGGGCGCTGGCATCGGGCTGCACGCAGGGCTTCATGCTCGACGACGGTGAGCGGCCCGCCGCCGAGCTCACCGACGCCAAGTTCGTGTTCGCCGAAGGTCAAACCGAGATCGAGATGCGGCCGGCCCCGACCACCCTCAAGCCGACGCCCACACCTACGCCAACCCCGGCGCCAACGCCGACGCCTGCACCGACGCCCCGTCCGACGGCTTCGCCGGCAGCCGGGTCCGCCGACCGGTCGTCAACGCCGGTAATGACTTCCGAGTTCACGACCTCGCCAACCGCTCCCCCCGTGACGACCGGCGCGGCGCCCGAGGGATCGCCGGCCACGGCGGCGCCGCTTGACGCCCAAGCGATTGCCGCCAATCCGCTGGCGGCCTCGGTCCTCATCCCCAACCCGGCCGTGGACCCGGGGCTGGTGACCGCTCAGGAAACGTCCGACGCGTTCGAGTTCTTCCTGCCGGATATGGTCGGCGAGATCCAATTGGAGAGCTTCGCCTTCCGGGTCAGCAACCGCCCGCTGGAATCGGATGCGCTGAGCGAGCGGCAGCGCGTCGTTCAGTTGGTCCAGTTCGTCTTCGTGCACACCAACGTCGCGGCGGCGCAGGCGTTCTACGAATTCCTCAGCACGACGTTTGTCAGCGGCTCCGCCAACTCCCGGGAAGAGGCGACGAAAGAGTTCTACCCCAACCTGGAATCGTCGTTGGACGGGTTTCGCGAGGTGCTCGAGGGCGCGGATGAGTCGACGCTTGCCGTCCTCGCAATCGATCCGAATGTCGCCGAAGGCTCGCCGATCAGCGGCGCGCCGG
>DAOUKN010000312.1:0-2424 GCA_034421255.1 Chloroflexota bacterium
CCAGTCGCCCATCGGGCAGCGTCCACCAATGCGGTTCCTCCGCCGAAAGCTCGGTGTTCGACCCCAACACGGGAACCGATGTCCATTGGTTGAGCGCGTCCACGCCGCCCACCAGAAAGTCGACGCCGACCTCGCGGTAGTTGTGGCGGCGCCGGGACATCATCCATTGGCCGTCAGGCAGGCGCTCCGGGGGGAAGTTGTTGATGGCGTCGCGGCAGACGATGCCCGCGGGCTCCCACGACTCGTCTCTCGGGTCGAGCCGAAACGCATGCAGCGCGAGGCTTGGACCGAAGAACCCGGCTGCTTCGTCGAGCGACGCCAGGGCCAACAGCTCGCCGTCGCGCCGCCAGAATCCGCGCGAGATATAGCGCAGGCCTCGATCGGTGCGTTGGCCATACAGCGGCGAAGTTGGACCGGATCCGGGCGGCGCGGGGGTGAGGTAGCGAGAATCCGACCACTGAACTCCGTCTCGGCTGGTGGCGAAGCTCACCCGCTGTCCCACGCGGTCCTCGATGCCGGGACCGTCGCTCCACATGAGCCAGAATTTCCCGCGGTGGTGCGCCAGGTAGTTGTGCTGGTTGACGCCGCCGCGGTCGCGGTCGAGGCCGCTGCCGTTGCGCCCCTCGGCGCGGACGTCGCTGACGATGACGTGCTCCGACGGCACGCGCGGCAGCGAAGCAAAGTCGATCCGGTGCGAGTCATCGGGCACCCACGGACCCGCCATCATGAGCGCCGGACCCAGGCGCGCCACGTGCTCAGCCATCTGGGATCGACACAATCTGGCCCTGAGCGGCAAGCAGGCGCTGGAGCTCGCCCACCGGCACATGGCGCGGCGTGACGTTATGCCGCAGCGCGAGGTGCGCGGCAACTCCCGCCGCCTGTCCCAACGCCATCCAGGTGGGCTCCATGCGAATCGACGAGTAGGCCACGTGCGTGGTGGACGCCGCGACCGGGACGATGAGGTTCTCGACTTCCACCGGAATCATGATGCGATACGGAATCTCGTAGGGCTGCGTCAGCGCGTCCAGCATGCCCAGATAGCCTTCGAGCACCTGAGTGTCGCCCGGCTGGCGCTTGCGGCAGGGGAAGCTATCGATGGGAAATTCGCCCACCGCGATCGCGTCCTCGTGCCGGCGTGCGCCGGTGGTCATGTCGTGCTCGGTCAGCGTGTACTCGCCGACGAGCCGGCGGCCCTCGCGCACGTAGAGTTGGAAGGGAAAGTGACCGTTGTCGGTGAACTCGTCGCGCGGCAGGTGATAGCCGTTGGCGATGCGGCGGTGCTCGGCCGGCGCCTGCTCGTCGTGCTGCAGGAACCACAAGAGCCCCAGTGACAGGTCGCGGTGCCGCTGGCGGATGCGCTGCCGGGTCGCGTCGTCACCCTCGATATAGCCCCGGTTTTCCTCGGAGAAAGGGAATCCCAGCGGCCGCGGGTTGATGTTGACGTCAGTCTTCCGGTTGGGGATCTCGGTCACCGACAGCGCCCGCACGAGCGTGTCGAAGTGGGCCGGGTTGTAGCCGCGTCCCGGCTTGAGCGTCTTGGGCCCGCTGAGCCGTCCAGCGGCGAGGTCGTCGAAGTAGCCGACGTATTCGCCGCGGTCGTAGCCCGGCGGCGGCTCGGTGAGCCGGTGGGCGTTGGCCGGGTCCGTGGTCAGGCACAGCCGGTAGGTGTAGGCCGGCAGCCGGTCATCCGCGGCCCCGGTGGTGCCGGTGAGGAACCTGCCTTCCTGGTAGTCGTAGTAGACCACCCCGGCGTGCGGCTCCCTGAATTCGTCGCGCGCCTCCCGTCCAAGCCGAAAGGCAGCGCCCGCGGCCGCGTAAAGATCGCCCTCGTAGGTGGCGTCGACGAACTGGCGACCGTGGATCGCCGCAGGGCGTCCGGTACTCCGATCGACGATCTTGATTGCCGTCACGGCCGGACCCGAGCGCTCGACGGTCGTGAGCCGCGCGCCGAGGCGCAGTCCAATGCCGGGCTGTTCACCGACCATGCCCTTGAACACCGATTCAGCCACCGACGGCTCGTAGTAGTAGCCGTCGTCGCAGAGACTCACGTTGTCCGAATCCGCGCCATAGCGCGCCACGTAGGTGGCCAGCACGCGCTCCGTGAACTCCCGGAATAAGCCCCCGGCGAGATCCCGATGCTCGATGTCGCTCTTGCCCAGCCCGCTGGCCGCCATGCCGCCGACGTGCCGGTGGTATTCGACCAGCACGGCTGAATGCCCCAGACGCGCGGCGGTCACGGCGGCCGCGATGCCGCCCGGCGTGGCACCGAGCACGACGACGTCCGCCGCTGCGTGGCCGCCATGGGTCGACTCGCGGTCGGTGTGTGCGGTCATTCCCATATGGCGGCCCGGCCGCCTGCGGCGCGTTGGCTTTTGGAAGGGTACGCGCTAGGCGAGGGATGCAAGGCGCGCGGCCTGGCGCCCT
>DAOUKN010000313.1:0-6132 GCA_034421255.1 Chloroflexota bacterium
AACAACGTCGGATCCAGCGGATTGATCAGAAGGCTGATGAATGCTGCAAAGGCGGACACCAGGGCAACAATTACGACGACCTGCAGTGCCGGTCGCGTCGCCGTAATGTCCGCCGCGACCTCCGCGTAGAGCGGACGCTCCAGCCGCGACGCGCGGATCATGCGATTGACGAGCTGACGTTCCGGCGCGTCCTCCATCGAGCTACGCCGCGCCGCGGCTGCCGGCGGTCGAGGTCAGCCGCAGTCGCTGTAGCCGCATGAGATGCATTTGAGGCATCCCTCCGCCGACACCAGGTGGCTGCTGCCGCACGAGGGGCAGGCGCCCGCGAACGACATGCCCGTCGCCGACATCGTCGACTCCGCTTCGGCGTGTCCCATTGCCGCCGAGCCCGCTGGCGAACCCGGCGTGGCGGCGGCAACCGGCACATGCTCCGACCGGTCGCCTTCCAGCGTCACGCTCGGCGGGGCGTAGGTGCCCTCGCCTTGCAGGTCGACCATCGGCACGTAGCCCTCGGGCTGCGAGCTCATGCGCAGCGCGACGACCTGGGCAATCGCGTCGCCGCACGAGAGGACGCGCGTTGGCCCGAATCCGGTCGGCCGGTGGCACGTGATGCCGCGCAGGTGGCTGTGGACCGTGTCCACGGGCGCGCCCGAGCGCAGCGCCAACGAGACGAGCCGTCCAATGGCCTCGGTTTGCGCCGCGGCGCACCCGCCAGCCTTGCCCAGGGTGGCGAACAGCTCGAACGGGGATCCCCGCTCATCGTCGTTCACGGTCACGAACAGCGGCCCGCACCCGGTGCGGATGCGCGTGGTCGTGCCGCGGATCTGGTCCGGTCGCTCGCGTTCCTGCGCCGCAATCATCGGCAGCGGCTCGGGTGAGGCGGCTGGCGGCGTCGGCGCAGGTGCCGGCGTGGGATGCCCGTTGGATGCCTCGGCCGGCGCGGCGGCATGTCCATTCGTGGCCGCCTCGACCATTGGCGCCGGCTCCTCGGCCGGCGCGTCGTCCCGCCGCGTCTTGTCGCCGGTGTCGCTCGTGGTCAGCACCTGCAAGTCACGGCTGCCGTCGCGATAGACCGTCACGCCCTTGCATCCCAGCGTGTAGGCGAGGCGATAACCGCGGTCCACGTCCTCCCGCGTCGCCTCGTACGGGAAGTTGATGGTCTTGGACACGGCGTTCTCGGTGTGACGCTGGAACGCCCCCTGCACCCGGATGTGCCAATCCGGCGTCACGTCGTGCGCCGTCACGAAGATCTGGCGGGCCTCGTCCGGGACCGTCTCCAGCGCCGGCCGCGCCGAGTCCGGCGTGTGCTCGGTGATGCGCAAGCTGCCGTGGTTGTCGGTGATGGCGTCCAGCAGCGCGTCGCTGTAGAACCCGCGCGCACGGGCGTACTGCTCGAACTGCGGGTTGACGTAGCGCAGCGAAGTGGCCGCGTTGTCGTCCCCGTCGCGCATCACGTTCTTCCAGAAAATGAGCGCGAAGAGCGGCTCGATGCCGCTGGAGCAGTCCGCGATCATGCTGATCGTGCCCGTCGGCGCAATGGTCGTGACCGTGGCGTTGCGGCGGGGTGCGTGGCCCTGCGAGTCCCAGAGCGAGCCCTCGAAGTTCGGGAACGCTCCGCGCGCCTCGGCCAGCGCCTCGGAGGCGCGCCGACCTTCGTCATTGATGCACTGCATCACGCGCTCGCCCAGCTCCTCCGCTTCGGGGCTGTCGTAGGCGATGCCCAGGGTGAACAGAATGTCCGCCCAGCCCATGATTCCCAGGCCCACGCGGCGGTTGCCGTGCTTGACGATGGCGTCGATGTCCTCGATCGGGAAGTTCGAGGCCTCCACCATGTCGTCCAGGAAGCGGATGGACAGCTGCACGTCGCGGCGCAGCGCGCTCCAGTCGATCGCGGCGCCGTCGGCGGTCAGGTGCTTGGTGAGATTCAGGCTGCCGAGCACGCACGCCTCGTAGGGCAGCAGCGGCTGCTCGCCGCAGGGATTCGTCGTGTCCTGCCGCGCGACCGACGGCGTGGGATTGGTGCGCTCCAGCCGGTCCAGGAAGATCATGCCGGGTTCGCCGTTCAGCCAGGCGCCGTCCACCAGCTTGCGCCAGATGTCGGGCGCACTGGCGCGGGCGGGAGTCTCGGTGACCGGGTCCACGTGGGTCTGGCCCGTGCGCGGATTCACCAGGTCGTAGTCGCCGCCGGCCTCCACCGCCGCCATGAAGGCGTCGGTCACGCCAACCGAAATGTTGAAGTTCGCAATCCGCCCGTCGCTGGTCTTGCAACGAATGAAGTCTTCGATGTCGGGGTGATCGACGTTGAGGATGCCCATGTTGGCGCCCCGGCGCGTGCCCCCCTGTTTAATCTCGCCGCAGGAGTAGTCGATCATCGACATGAAGCTCACCGGCCCGCTGGCCACGCCGCCCGAGCTGCGGACGAAGTCGCCGCGCGGCCGAATGCGCGAGAAGTTGAAGCCCGTGCCGCCGCCCGTCTGGTGAATGATGGCGGCGTTCATGTCCGTGGTCTTGATGCTGCGCAGGTCGTCGTCGATCGGCAGCACGAAGCACGCCGCTAGCTGGGCGTAGCCGCCGGGCTTGCCCGCGTTCATCAGGCAGGGGCTGTTGGGCACGAACCGCAGCCCGCGCAGCAGCCCGTACATGTCGTCGAAGAGCTCGCGATGGCCGGCGTCGTCCACCCAGTCCCGCTCGCGCTCGATGTCGATCACGCCGCGCGTCACGCGCTCGAAAAACTGGTCGACGTCTTCGATGGGATGGTCCACGCGGTCCTTGAGGAAATAGCGCTTCTTCAGTACGGCGAGCGCGTTGTCGGACAAGGCCGGCCATGCCGCGGCGCTCGGCGGCGTGGTCGGAGCGATGGCCCTTGTCTCTAGCATCCTTTCCCTCTCCCCCATTCGACCGGAGACCCTGCTCCGGCGGAAGCGACACTGGCTTCCCTGTATTTCATTGTGGACAACAAAGGCGCTGCCTCCGCAGCGCCCTTACCGAAAGACGAACTACGCCCGGTGCGGGCGTCGCGGCATGGAAATCCGGTACGTCGTTCCGCTGGCCGCCGAGGGCGCCTCGATGAGCGAGCCGTCCTCTTCGACCCCGTGATCCAGTTGAGCGCGGACGTGTGCCAGTCCCTCGCGCACGAGAAAGTCGCGCGCGCCCCACGCGCTCATCGATTCCTCGGGAAACGCCACCGTCATTGAGAAATCCTGCTCATCCCGCCGCAGCCCGAAGAGCACGAGGTCGTAGGCCCCGGCCTCCGGAATGAACTCGGCGTAATCGATGAAGAAAGATCGCCCGTCTCGAGTCTTATGCATCTCCCCGATGATCTGAATCATGGTTGCCCCGACGTCCCGGCCGCATGCCCGAGACGAATACCCACGCCTTTCACTACGCCTACGGCGCGGCTGCCCCCCGCGCCGGCCGCAAGATGCGACTCGGTAAGGCGCATGCTACAGCTTTGGGCCCCTCATGCACAACATCTGGGTAGCCAGCGAGTCCGCGCACCATATGTCGTGGCACTCGCGCATGAATCCACGTTGTGGAGAGAATCAAATCACCAGCAGGTTTGAAGGAGTGCCTCGAGCGAGGCACCGGGCGCTCGCTGCCGACTCGAAGCCGTGCCCGCCGGCTCGACTAGCCGCGCAACAGCCCGTCCAGGGCTCTCCACGGGCTATCCACAGGCCGGAGGATTTATTCGTCGCCGGCGCTGGCGTCCACGATCTGCGCGAGCTGGTCGTCGCGCCCCACCACCACGAGCACGTCGTCGTCTTGCACCCGGTCGGTCAGCTCCGGCATCACCACCAGCTCGTTGCCGCGCTTGATCGCCAGCACGGCGGCGTTGTACCGCCCGCGCAGGTCCATGCTGGCCAGGGTGCGGCCGGCGAATGCCGCGGCGGGGATCTGGGCGATGCCCAGGTGCGGCAGCAGTTCGAAATAGTCCATCGCGCGCGGGGCCTCGACCGACTGGGCCAGGCGCACGGCCATCTCCTGCTCGGGGAAGATCACGCGGTCGGCGCCCACTCGCTCCAGGATCGTGCGGTGCACGTCGCTCGACGCTTTGGCGTAGACCAAGGGCACTTTGAGGTTCTTGAGGTGCGTGGTGATCAGGACACTCGCCTCGACTTCGGCCATGGCCACGATTGCCAGTTGCACGTCGGGCGCCCCGATTTCGAGCAGCACGTCCTCGTCCGTGGCGTCCCCGGTGACCGCGGACTCGATATCCGGGGCGATGTCTTGCACGGCCCCCTCGGACTCGTCGATTGCGACCACGTCATGCCCCAGGTGCGTCAGCGTGATGGCGAGGTTGCGGCCAAAGCGCCCGAGGCCGGCTACGAGGATGTGCATGCGGGTACCGCTCGCGGGCTGCTAGCCAACTTTGATCGTTTCCTCCGGAAACCGGATCAGCTCGGGCCGCTCGCGCGTCACCAACGCCTGCGCCAGGGTCAGCGCGCCCAGCCGGCCGACGAACATGGCGATCACGAGCACCGTCTTTGAGACGACCGAGAGGTCGGGCGTGATTCCGGTCGAGTATCCCACTACCGCAAACGCCGAGATCGACTCGAAGAGAAGGTTGCCGAGCGGGTGGCCCGATTCGCGCTCGGCCACGCTCATCACCAGCGTGGCGAGAAACACGGCCATCGCCGACAGCAGCACCACGGTGAGCGCCCGGGTCACCGTGACGGTGGCGATGGTGCGACCGAAGGCCGTGGGCGAACGGTGCCCCCGAATGTGGGAGGCCGCGGCCACGGTCAACACGCCCACCGTATTGAGTGTGACGCCGCCCGCCACCGACGCCGAGGCGCCGCCGATGAACATGAGCAGCATGATCGCGGTCCACGCGTCCAGTCCCAGCGCGCCGAGATCAACCGTCGTCAGGCCCGCGGTGCGGTTGATGGTGTGAAAGGCGGCCGTGACCGTCCGCCCGCCCAGGTCGTCGTCCGCGATCGCGCCGCCGAAGGTCGGCGTGAGAATCCACAAGACCACGAACCCGACCAGCGACACGACGAGCATGGTGGTCAGCACGAGCTTGCTTTCCAGGGAGAGGCGGCGCCACGAACGCCGGCGCAGCCCGTCGAAGATCACCGTGAACCCCACGCCGCCGAAGACGCTGAGGACGCCAAACGCGGCCAGCACGCTCGTGGCGTCCACCAGGCGCCCCATGCTGGCGCTGCCGGGCTCCACGTTGAACCCGGCATTCGTGAATGCCGAGATCGCGTGGAAGGCCGACCACCACAGGGGGTTCTCGATGTTCGTGTCGCCGGTCGCGTACCACAGCACGAAGCCGAATCCGATGGCCTCGGCGAACAGCGTCAACGCGGCGACGCGCCAGATCAGCCCCAGCAACCCGCCGGGCTGGTCCAGCCCCAATGGCGTTCCGAACAGGAGATGCTCGCGCGACGAGGTGCGCCGCCCGCCCAGCGTCAGGATCACCACCGCGCCGGTGACGAATCCGAGCGCGCCCACCTGAATCAGCGCCAGGATCACGCCCTCGCCGAACGCGGTCCAGTGGTCCGCGGTGGACACCACCGTCAGGCCCGTCACGCAGACGGCCGAGGTGGCCGTGAAGAGTGCCGTGATGAGGTCGGTGCCGCCGCTCTCGCTGGCGAAGGGCAGCATCAGCAATACAGTGCCGACGGTGATCAAGCCCGCAAAGCCCGCGGCGAGGGTCACCCCCGGACGCGAAGTGCCGGGCGCCCGGGCGCGCCTGCCGGCGCGCAGTCGCTGCGTCGCCCGGCGACGCAACGTGACCACGCGGTCCGACAGCCCCAGGGGCTCGGGGATCCCCGGCGCGCCGCGACGGCTCATGCTCATCGCACCCCCAAATCCGACGCAGCGTAGCGGCCGTCATGGTCCGCATGAAGTCTCGCGCCGGACCATGATGCGCCCTTTGACGCACGGCGTCTCTCGGGTGCCGGCGTGGGCGGCGGTGGACGGGCTCGTCGCGCGCCGGGCGTACCCGGCGATCCGCGTGCGGCCTATTCGAAGGCGAAGTTGGCCCGCACCACGGCCCGGATGGTCACCTGGCCCGGAGGAGCCGCGAAGGCGGCGAGCTTCGCCTGCGCCGGATCCACTTTCTTGGCAATTGCGGGGAGCACATCGACCTCTTCTTGCTCAACATTCCAGAAGAGGTCGATGTGC
>DAOUKN010000314.1:0-37477 GCA_034421255.1 Chloroflexota bacterium
CTCCTTGCAGTACTGCGACACCGTCGCCGAGCAGGTGCTGACCTTCGCCAACACCATTCGCAACATCAGCGGCGGCACCCATCTGACCGGCTTCCGGACGGCCCTGACCCGCACGCTCAACGAATACGCCCGCAAGCAGGGCACGCTCAAGGACAACGACTCCAACTTGACTGGCGAGGACGTGCGCGAGGGGCTGACGGCGGTGATCAGCGTGATGATTCCCGAGCCCCAGTTCGAGGGGCAGACGAAGCATCGGCTCGGAAACAGCGAGGTGGCGGGTCACGTGCAGTCGGTGGTCAACGAGCAGCTGAGCACCTTCCTCCACGAGCATCCGTCCGACGCCCGCCGCATCGTCGAGAAGACGCTGCTGGCGGCGCGTGCCCGCATCGCGGCGCAGAAGGCCCGCGACCTGGTGGTCCGCAAGGGCGCCCTCGACGGCATGGCGCTGCCGGGCAAGCTGGCCGACTGCCAGGAGCGCGACCCCGATCGCTGCGAACTGTTCATCGTGGAAGGCGACTCAGCCGGCGGCAACGCCAAGCAGGGCCGGGACCGGCGCTTCCAGGCCGTGCTGCCGCTGCGCGGCAAAATCCTGAACGTCGAAAAGGCGCGCATCGACCGGGTGCTGTCCAGCGAGGCCATTCGCAATCTGATCACGGCCGTCGGCGCGGGCGTTAACGACGAGGTCGACTTGAGCAAGCTGCGGTATGGGCGCGTGATCGTGATGACCGATGCCGATGTCGATGGCTCGCACATCCGCACGTTGCTGCTGACGTTCTTCTTTCGCAATCTGCGGGAACTCATCGATGAGGGGCACCTCTACATCGCCCAGCCGCCGCTGTTCCGCGTGGCCAACAGTCAGCGGGCGCTCTACGCCTACTCGGACGACGAGCGAGAACAAGCGCTGAAGCAGATGTCGGGCAAGGTGGCCGTGCAGCGCTACAAGGGCTTGGGCGAGATGAACGCCGATCAGCTGTGGGACACCACTATGAATCCCGAGTCGCGGCACCTCCTCAACGTCACGGTGTCGGACGCCGAGCACGCGAATGACGTGTTCAGGCGCCTGATGGGGACGGACGTTGCAGAGCGCCGCCACTTCATCTTCAATCACGCCCACGCGGTCCGAAACCTCGACATTTAGGCGGAGGTTGCGCTCTGCATCTCGTGGCTCCCCGAATCGCGCTCGATGCGATGGGCGGCGACTACGCCCCGGCGGAGACCGTGCGCGGCGCCCTGGTCGCACAGCGCGAGGCCGGCGTCACGCCACTCCTGGTCGGCGACGAAGCCGCGCTCCGCGCGCAGTTGGACGCCGAGGGTGTCGAGGCGGCGCCCTGGCAGATCGTGCACGTCCCCGAGGCCGTGGCCATGGACGAGCACGCCGTAGAAGCGGTGCGCTCGCGGCGGCCCACGTCGATTCGAAAATCGGCCGAGATGCTGGGCGCGGACGAGGTCGATGCGGTGGTCACCATGGGCCACACCGGGGCGGCCGTGGCTGCCGGCGTTCTGATCGTAGGGCGCCTGCCCGACGTCGAGCGCCCGGGACTGGGCGTGCTGCTGCCGGCGCACGATCCGCGCCCGCTCCTGATTGACGTGGGCGCCAACGCCGAGGCGCGCGCCCGGCACCTGGTGCAGTTCGCCGTGATGGGGCGCGTCTATCAGGAGCGCCTCCAAGGCCTTGAAAATCCCCGCGTCGGGCTGCTGAGCATCGGCGAGGAGGAATCCAAGGGGAATTCGCTGGTGCACGAGGCGGCCGCCATGCTCGCGTCGGGCAGCGTCAACTACGTCGGGCACGTCGACCCGGCGCACATCTTTCACGATGAGGCCGACGTGATCGTGTGCGACGGGTTCACCGGCAACGTGGTGATCAAGACGGCGGAAGCCACGGCGGAGTATGCGTTCGGCGAGCTGCGAGCAGAGGTGGTCAAGCGCCCGCTGGCGAAGCTGGCGGCGCTGGGTCTGCGGCCCGCGTTCCGCGCGCTGCGGCGGCGGATCGACTATGCGGAGATCGGCGCGACGCCGCTGCTGGGCCTCAAGGGCCTGCTGCTGATCGGCCACGGCCGATCCAAGGCTCCGGCCGTGACGAACGCGCTGCTGGCGGCCGACCGCGCGGTGCGCGCGAAACTGGTGCCGACCATCGCATCCGGACTGGAATCGGCGACAGCCTAGCGGCACTTGACGACCATTCGCTGAGGGTGTCGGTCGTGCGTGCGTCACGACCGGACGCGGCTGAACCTCCGTGCCTCGCGATGTGCCGGGTTGCCACCCTCGTGGATGCAGCGTGGCGGCGGTGCACCAACGAGCTTGAGCGGCCTGGGCGGACCGGCGAGATCGACGCGCTTCCCGCTAAACAGTGACGCCGGTTGGGTGAGCGGACCGCATTGACCAGGACGGGGTGCCGACGCGACCTTTCCGTGTTGCCGTGACGTGACCTTCACATTGACGACGACGTCCCGATCCTCTCGGAAAGCACGACGACTACGACGGATTTGCGGGCGCTCTCGTGGGCCGGAAGTTTGCGCGGGATGCGCCGGAATCACGCGACACGCCGACGTGACGACGTGAACGTCGATTCACTCGAGGCGGCCGAGGGTTCTGCTACTCTTCGCGTAGCATCGCGCAGCGTCATGGGGCGCCGGGAGGCGCCGATGCTCGGTAACGCCTGCGGCTGACTCTAGCCGCTGATCGAGCAGGAGCATGGCAGCATGCGACGACGGATTCTCGCGCCCGTTCTGGCTTTGGTATTGGCCCTCACGACCGGGGGCGTGGTATTCGCCGTCAACTATTTCGGCGAAGACTTCTGCCGGGACACCAAGGCGTGGCCCGGCGGCTCCTACCTGGGCCAGAGGCACCCCTTCCACGTCGAAACCTATACGGCCCACGCCGGCGTCACCGGCCAAGACCCGTGTAACCTCTGGGCGCTCGACCAGCGATATTCCGCCGTCCGCGGGCTGCGGGAGCTTGGCTATACCGTCTTCGGACCCGGCGAGTTCGCTTGGCCGGAGTCCCCGCCGCTGATCAGCGTCGCCCCCGACGACCTCGTCTACCGAGAAATCTCCGGCTACGGCGCGAGCAGCGGCACACTGCACCTGCTGCGCGGGGTCCATGCCATCAACTCGGAGTTTGGCGGGTGGCAAGCGGGTCCCATCCAGATTGTCATGCATCGGCCGGACGGCACGGCAGTGGTCGTGCATGACGGACCGAGGCATTACAGCGGCGCGTTGCGCATCGAGGTCGAGCGCGCCGGCAGCCACCATTTCAGCGTCCAGACCGAAGGACCGTGGCGCATGTGGACCGGCAAGCGGCCGGAGGTCATCAAAGTCCCCGCCTAAGTCGACGTCGGGGTCGAGATCGAAGTGCCGGCCGAACTGACGGTGGAATCTTGCAACGCCTTCTTCAACAGCTTGTAACAGCTAGTCAGACTCGCGCTGGGCCGGCCCCGCACGCCTGCTCGTCGCGGCTTTGGTGGGGGTGGTTTCGGTAGCTTCCAAAATGGGGCAACCAGCACCGCGAAGCGGCTAGGACGCGCTGTCGCGACAGACAACTGAGCGGACGGAGACACGCAAATCATCCGGTCTCCGTAGGCGAATTCCGCATTCCACGGCAAAGGACCGGCAGGCGCGCTCGCCGGCCGTGCCCAGCGGGTGTCGGCCGTTCGTGCGTCACGACCGGAGGCGGCTGAATTGCCGCGCAGCTTGATGTGTGGCCTTGCCCACGGCAGCGGCGTCGACCGCATGCCACGATGAGGAGATCCATGAGCAGGATTGCCAGTCACGTTTACGCGGACTGGCGGAACCAATCGTCGTGAGGCCGCCGTTAAACTCGCGTGCAATCAGACCCATGAAGCGCTCGGGAAACGACCAAATGCGGACATTCCGACTATCGCGACGCCGTCTGCTGGAGGGGGGCGGCGCGGCCCTGGCGGCCGGCGCCGCACAGGCATGCGACGCGTGGTCGGTGGTGGGCAATGCCGACGACCGCTATCCCGGTGGGTCGCCGTTCGCCATCGAGGCGCTGCGGGCGAGGGACTATCGCGCCGGCGACATTCGCTTGCACCGCACGCTCAACCAGCGCTCCAGCTATACGACGTACGCCATGACGTACCGCTCGGACGGGCTGCTGGTCACAGGCGTGGCGACGATTCCCAAATCGGCCGGACCGCACCCGGTCGTGGTGCTCAATCATGGGTTCACGCTGCCGGTGCAGTACGAAAGCGGGGATGGCACGCGCGCCTTGGCCGCCGAGCTGTCTCCGCGAGGCTTCATCACGCTCGCCAGCGACTATCGGGGGCTCGGCGGTTCCGAGGACGACTCGCGGCTGAACACCGGCGCACGGCTCGACTTCGCGATCGACGTGCTCAATCTCGTCGCCTCGATCCCCTCGCTGCCGGACGCCCAACACGAGCGGGTGGGCATGTGGGGCCATAGCCTGGGATGCGACCTGGCCCTGCGCGCCGCCGAGGTTGACGCGCGGGTGAAGCCCGTGGGCATGTGGGCGCCGCTGAGCGCCTGGGCCGAGGACCTCGTGGACTACTACCGGCTGCCGACGCTGTCGTCTTCGGAGAACCTCCGCTATCACCTGTCGCCGGGAAACTTCCTGAAGTACCTCGCTGGGCCGGTGGCCATTCATCAAGGCTCGGCCGATCTCGCAGTCAAGCCGAACTGGGCGTCGCGGCTTCACGCCGCCCTCGAAGAGGCGGGCGTGGAAAGCGAACTGACGATTCATCCCGGCGTGGGGCACTACCTGACCCGGAACGCGCGCTTGGCAGTCACCGCAACGGCGGACTTCTTCGAGCGCGAGTTCATGGGGCGCGGCGCATGACCACTCACCACGGCGATCACGGCGAGACGAGCCTCTTTGACGGGACGCGGGTGGGAAAGGTCGACGAGCGGATCAAGGCGCTGGGCTCGGTGGACGAACTCAACTCGTGGCTGGGATTCGCCGCGGCACAGCCGGATGTCGCCGACGTCGGCGACCGGCTGCGGTGGGTGCAGGAACGGCTGCTGGAGGTCGGCGCCGACCTGGCGAATCCGGGTGGCCGCGCCCGCAGCACCTCGCTCGCGCCCGGTTCGTTGCAAACGCTCGACGACTGGCTGGCCGAGTATCGAGATGCATTGCCGCCGCTGCGGCATTTCATCCTGCCCGGCGGGCACGCGCTGGCCGCCGCGCTGCAGGTGGCCCGCTCGGTGTGCCGCCGCGCCGAACGCGGCGTGTGGCGCGTGGTGACTGACCCCGCGCCGGAAGGCTCGCCGGTGTTTCTCAACCGGCTGTCCGACGTGCTCTTCGAAATGGCCCGCGCGGCCAACGCCGCCTCGGGGACCGAGGATCCCCAGTGGCGCGGACGGGGCGACGTCTAACTTGCCTGCCCAAACCTAAGTTCCCGCCTACACCTTCAAGCTTCCCGTTACACGTCGTCAGTCGCTCGCGGTCCCGGGGCGAGCTTCGGCCCACACATCCCCACCGCGAAGCAGTGCCGGGTGATCGAATTCCCGATCCACTGCCGTCGCCCTGGCCGGATGCCCTGCTGACATTGCCGTCCAGCCACAGCTTTGCCGCGGGAAGGAAGGCCAACCGTTGTATGATCTCGGGTTATATGCGGATCAGGCGAGGATCGACCAGTGAATACGCAACTATTTGGCGAGCGGATCCCACCTCGGATTCGCAATATCTTTAGCTTTCCAAACCCGGTCAACGAAGTGGCTGCAAGGATCGTAGCCGGAATGGTAGTCATCCTATCCATTATTGTGTTGATAACCGGTCAGTGGTGGCTAATGTTCCTCATTGCATACGGCTTCTTGGCCAGAGTAGCCACCGGACCTACGCTTAGCCCGATGGGCCTGCTGGCGACCAGGGTGATCGCGCCGCGAATTGCTCAACCGCGGCTCGTTCCGGGGCCGCCCAAGCGCTTTGCTCAAACGGTGGGGCTCATCTTCTCGGTGACCGCACTGGTGTTGCACTTCGTCGCCGGATTGTCGGTGGCGGCTGGCGTCGTATTGGCGGTGCTGACGACATTTGCCGCGCTTGAGTCATTTCTGGGTTTCTGCGCCGGGTGCTTTGTATTCAACTACATGATTCGCTGGGGGCTGGTGCCGAAGTCGGTCTGCGAGGAATGCCTCAAGTTTGACTCGACACGGACTTAGGCCGCTTTTTGACCACCGACTCAGGCGAGCCGTATCACGCGAGCATTGGCGGGGCGCATCGCGGCTGGAGCGCCTGAATCGAGCCGCGCCGCCCGGATTGCAGAGCGTCCGTTCCGAACTCGAGCCCTCGTATGCCCGGTTTTCCGCTCGCGA
This sequence comes from Chloroflexota bacterium, assembly GCA_034421255.1. Taxonomy (GTDB): domain Bacteria; phylum Chloroflexota; class UBA11872; order UBA11872; family UBA11872; genus JAJECS01. The sequence continues at coordinate 6,288 of DAOUKN010000314.1, forward strand.
TTGCAATCCGCGCTCTCGCTTTCGCCTTCCAAGAGCCGACCGCACTCAGAAGAGCCTTGATCTCCTCGGCCACCAGGGACGCCGATGTGGCAATGGTCTCCCCGGTCCCCGTATCCGCCCCCTGACCTTTTCGAGGGCGTAGCCCTTCCCCCACTCTGCGTTCAGGTCGCGGGCGGTGCACGTGGCCTCGTCCGCGGCGGCAGGCTGTCGCACATGCCGTGGGCGAATCTCCCACCGTTGGCCCCCTGGCTGTTGGCCTGCTCCGCTTTATCGTTGATCGTGGCGACAACCGTGAGTCTGCTTGCCGATCTTCCGAGGCGCCACCCTCGCACTCGGTAACAATCGTTCCGAGGGTGATCGCTGGTTGAGCGCGCCAGCGCCGGTGTGTACCATCGACGGGCCTCTTATTGAGACGATATCGCAACACCATCCGAGTGCGGTTCTGGATGGACACGCCGAGCAAGCGAAGGGCTGTCGAATCCGTGGGCCATCCGGGCTGGTTTCGCCATCTCGAGGGAGGGGCGACCGAATGTTGATCAACACATCACCACGCCGCCCGAACCTCGAACGGGCTCGACGTATCAAGAAGGCGTTGCGCGAAGCGCTGAGCCTTTCCGATGACGTGACGGTCACGGTCACCGAGTTGGCGTGTCTCGAAGAGGACTGCGCCCCCCTCGAAACCGTGATTGGTCTGCTTCGGCCCGATGCGCCACAGCTTCAGCGCAAGCTACACAAACCGATGGACGACGTTGACGCAATGGACCTTGTCCAGGTCTGCGCGGCGTGGGGATTCGACGTAGAGATTCCGGTGCTCGCACGGCCGCTCCAGGAGGACTAGATGGACACGCCTCGAAACATACCTGTGACGATCCTTACCGGCTTCCTTGGCTCCGGCAAGACGACCCTGCTCAACCGGATCTTGCGGGAGGAGCACGGCAAACGCATCGCCGTGGTCGAAAACGAATTCGGGGAGGTCGGCATTGATCAAGCGCTCGTCATCAACGCTGACGAAGAGATCTTCGAGATGTCGAACGGCTGCATCTGCTGCACGGTGCGCGGCGACCTGATTCGCGTGCTCGGCAACCTCATGAAACGCCGAGACAAGTTCGACTACGTGTTGGTGGAGACCACGGGGCTCGCCGATCCCGGTCCGGTCGCTCAGACCTTCTTCATGGACGACGAGATTCGCGCGGAGTACGCGCTGGACGGGATCGTCACGCTCGTCGATGCCGCCCACATCGAGCAGCAACTCGGCCGCAGTGACGAAAGCACGGAGCAGATCGCGTTCGCGGACGTCCTGGTGCTCAACAAGACGGACCTCGTCCATGACGACGCGCTCGACGGGCTCGAGGCTCGGCTCCGCGACATGAACCGCATGGCGCGAGTCGTCCGCAGCGAGCGGGCGGAGGTCCCCGTCGATACGGTCCTGAACCTCGGCGCCTTCGATCTGGACGAGGTGCTCGGGCGTCGTCCCACGTTTCTCGAGCCGGAATACCCGTTCGAATGGACCGGCGTCTATTCGCTCGATGTCGGCCGCTACGAGCTCAGTCTGGATGATGGACCCGATCCGTCGATGTCGCTCGTCGTCGCACCCGACCAGGGCACGGATGACTTCGCACTTCGCGAAGGTGCGGAGTGGTGTGTGCGTCGGTACGCCGAACCTGCGGATCTCGTTCGCCCGGGGGACCAGATTCGTGTCGGCGAGCACCTGAACCTCCAGCTGGACTCCCCAGGGCGCAAGCCGTTCTTCTTGGAGGTCGATACCCCGGTGCGGGTTGGCGTTTTCACCCAGCACACCGCGGAGGAGTTCGATCTGCAACTGACGAAGGTGGATGGCGCGACCCCCACAGCGAACGGGGCCCCGCGCACCAAGGAAGCGGTTCCAGTCGAGGTCGAGCGAACCTGGGTCGCCCAGCATGAGCACGACGACGAAGTCGGATCGATCGCCATCGAGCTGGAGGGCGACGTCGATCCCGACAGGCTCAACCTGTGGCTGGGCCAGCTGCTCAGCGAACGCGGGGTGGACATCTTCCGCATGAAGGGTTTCATCAGCCTCGCGGGAGAGTCGCGCCGCTTTGTCTTCCAGGGAGTTCACATGCTCTTCGATGGACAGCCGGATCGTCCCTGGGGGGACGCGCCCCGCCGCAATCAACTCGTATTCATCGGCCGCAATCTCGACGAGCCTTCCATGCGGCAGGGATTCGAGGCCTGTCTGACTTGAGTGTCGACAGGCCGCAGGGTGTGCTTCGCCGGGGCTGGTCGGCGGAGGTCGGTGACTACGCCATCGCCGGGGGCTGGACCCGGCGCGGTGAGGCACTGGTGGTCGGGGATGCCGCGGGTGGCGTCTACGCATTCGACGGCACGTCTGGCGCGACCATTTGGACGCAGCGCGAAGTCCATGAAGGCGGGGTGCTCGCGGTGGCGATGCACCCAAACCGCCCCGAGTTCGCGACGGCCGGCCAGGACGGCCGAGTCTTGGTCTGGAGCGCCGCCGACGGTCGGGTCAGGGAGGCTTTCGACGTCGGAAACGGTTGGGTGGAGCACGTGGCGTGGTCGCCGGACGGCACGTGGTTGGCAGCCTCCTGCTCCCGGCAGGTTCACACGTATGGGCCGGATGGAGAGAAAACCTGGCAATCTGACGATCATCCCAGCACCGTCAGCGCGATCGCGTGGTCCAGCACCGGGGATCTGGCGACGGCCTGTTATGGGCGCGTGACGTTCTTCGACGCGTCCACCGGGGAGGTCCGCCAGCAGCTGGAGTGGATGGGCTCCCTGGTGTCGCTGGTCCTAAGCCCGGACGGGGATATCGTGGCCTGCGGCAGCCAGGACAACTCGGTGCACTTCTGGCGTCGATCCACGGAGCAGGACTCGATGATGTCGGGGTATCCGGCGAAGCCGTCGGCCCTGGCCTTCGATGACAGCGGCACCCTGTTGGCCACCGGCGGAGGCGAGGAAGTGACGGTCTGGAGCTTTCAGGGCAGTGGTCCCGAAGGCACGCGGCCCGGCGTTCTGGAGCTTCATGTTCAACCCATCACGACGCTTGCCTTCGCACCCGGTGTGACGCAGCTGGCCTCGGGGGCACGCGATGGCACCGTGGCTGTGTGGTCGCTGCAGAAAGATGCCAAAGGCCGCCCGATAGGGGCTGCGGTTGTGGCGGACGCAGTGGCCGACTTGTACTGGCGACCGGATGGACGCGCGCTTGCGGCGCTCGACGCTCAGGGTGGCGTGACGGCCTGGCGGATCGGACGATAGAAGGTCCGAATCGTCCGCGTCCGCGGAAGTCTGCGCCGCAGTGCGGGCATCGGCAGGTCGCGCTCCAAAGCAGTGCATACAGTGTCCCACCACCGATCACGAACGCGAATTCAAGTAGCGCTGCAAGACGGGCCTGCCTGAACAGGCCGGCGCTGGTGATCGTTCGTCCGCGTCAGTCAATCCCCTAGTCGCCGGAGACGCGGGTCCAGCAGGTCTCGCAGGCCGTCACCCACGAGGCTAAACCCCAACACCGCAACAAAGATGGCCGCTCCCGGAAGCAGCAGGAGATGCGGCCCGGTTTGCAGGTGCGGGCGGAATCTGCTTGAGAGAAGGGTAGGCCAAAGCGTACCGTACTGCGAACTTTCCACTGGGAAGTTCTGATTTGAGGTGGAGCCCGTAGAGGGACACCCTGCCGGCTCCGTTGCCGTTCCGGGCGCGTGACGATCGGACTACCCTCAGGGCTCGCAGGTCGCCCCGTTCTTGTCCGGCACGCCGTCCAGCCACTCCTGGAACTCGTCGTTGGCCGGGGCGCACAGGCCCGTGTCGTCGAAGTGCAGGTACTGCATCGCGCTGTTGATCAGGCCCTGCGGCAACTGTCCGCTCAGCCCCGTGCGGGAGACCGCCAGCCGCTTCAGGCCGGACATATTGCCGATCCCGGCGGGCAAAGGCCCGCTCAACCCGGAGTCTTCGTGCAGCGACAGGCGGTTGAGGCCGCTCAGGTTGTCCAGGCTCGTCGGCAGCGTCCCGCTCACATGATCCCGGGCTAAGCTGATGATGCCCAGGTTGGACAGGCCGCCCAGCTCCGACGGTATGGCCCCGGTGAGCTGGTTGCGGTTCATGGCCAGCCGGGTCAGGTTCGACAGGTTGCCCAACTCGGCGGGTATCGCGGACCCACCGATGCTATTGCGGTCCAGCGACAGAACCTCCAGGTGCGCCATCTTGCCCAGTGCGGCGGGCAGGGAGCCGCTCAGGTTGTTGTCCCAGAGCGCCAGGTCGGTGACCTGTCCCTGTCCGTTGGTGGTCACGCCGTGACACTCGTGCAGTGGCTTGTCGCTCAGCCAGTTGGCGTTGCTGGACCAGCTGTCGCCGCCCGTGGCCTGGTAGAAGTCCCGGAGGACCTCCCGGTTGCCGTCGTCGTCGATTAAGCCGACGGATACGGAGGACGCCGTCACGCCATTGTAGTTGCCGCCGCTGATCAAGTGGGTGATGGTGGCCCGCTCGTTCGCTTGGTCGTCGTCCTCGCCGGCGCTGACGGGTACCGTCTGCGCCGTCAGCCAGTTGTCGGGTGTGAAGGTGAGGCTGGCCGGATGTCGCTCCTAGATCGTCTGCCCGGAGGCTGAGGTGGCTATCGCTCAACGTCACGCTCCCGGCCGTGTCGTCACCGCTGACCAGGATTGTCAAAGTCCACCATCACCCGACAGCCGGATATCTGTCCGAAAGCATCAAAATCACGTAAAATGCGCCCGACAAACGCTGTCAGCCACGACTGGTGAGAAGAGACTCATCAACACCGTGATCTTCTCTCCAGTTAATGCCTGCAAATGGAGCTTTCGATTGCAATTGCCTGAAGAGCTGTAAGCGGGATGTTGTCCAATGACGCAGAATGAGCGCGAAACACGAACCATCCAACTCGAGAGTTGGGAAGTCGGTGGTGAGCTGCTAGACGTCTTATCTCGCGGCTTGTATTCAGATGCGAAAGACACGCTAAGAGAATACGTACAGAACGGCGTCGACGCTGGAGCCAAGCACATCCTGATAACCGTGGACGGGCCCCAGGTAGTTGTCAGAGACGACGGGACCGGAATGGATGACGAAGGCATTCGAGCTGCTCGCAGATTTGGAATGTCCGACAAGAGTCCCCAAGAAATGGTGGGATACCGTGGAATCGGAATCTATTCTGCCTTTGGCATATGCGAAGAGATGTCGATCACAAGTCGCCGAGAAGGAATGTCACACTTAGTGGGTTGGAGATTTAAGTTTGGTGAAATGCGGCGTTTGCTTGAGAGCGACAAAGCATCTGATGTCAGGCAAGGAATTGGATTGCCAGATCTATTGCGCGAGTATACAGAACTATTCACCGAGCCCTACTACGGAAATGTTGATGACCACTTCACCGTCGTCGAGCTTGACGGCATTGATGACGAGTACCGCGCGCAATTGAATGACGCCGCAGAGGTAAACAGCTACCTGCTGCGTACGATTCCCGTTGCATTTGAGTCAGAGGGCTATGGAATCGCAGTCAATGAATGGGTCGCAGAGCATGTTGGACTGAATCCTGTTCGGATCTCGCTACGGATTGCAGACGACACTGAGTTTGACGTTTTGCCGCCAGTGGCTACAGATGTCTATAGGGCAGAAACAGACTGGATCAAGGCCCCGGATGGTACAACCCTAGCGTTTGTATGGTACGCCCTTTCCACAAATGGTCGACAGCTTCCTTCGTATGATGGATCGTCAGTGAGTGGATTCTTACTGAAGATCAGGGGATTCACACTTGGCAATAGGGATTTGCTTAAGCCGCTTTGGCCCGCCGTTGGCGGGCGCACCCTGTATCATCACTACACAGGCGAAGTCCACATATTGGGAACTGCGCAACTGTTTCCCAATGCAGCCCGAGATGACCTGGAATCGAGTCCGGCCAAGCAGCAATTTTCGAAATTGGCATCGGACTTCTTCTATCCTCTGAGCCGTAAGGCACGAACAATGCAAGCCCAAGCTCGCGCTGTCCGTCTTTTGGGTGGCATCGATGCGACGATCGCGCGGTTCAATGCACTAAGAGATGCACCTGATTCGAATGCGTTCGAACTATACCGGGAGAGTGAAGATTACCGAACTGGCCTAGAAAACGTATATCAGGAGATTCGCAGGCACATGAGGAAGCCTCGGGGGCGACCACGCACGCAATTCGACAGTGTCCAGAAGGCTTCGCTAGACGACGTACTTCAGCAGCTACAACAGTCGATAAGGCAACTGGGAGGAGTGGTAAAGGGTGCCCAGCGTAGGACTCAGAAGACTGGTGCCCACGGTAACCAACGCTCGACGCAACTGCCGCCGCAAGCTCTTCTACTAAACAAAGCTCTTGAGGCAACCGTCGCAATGTCGGAGAAGTCAGCGGATATTCGATACAGAGAGGCCGTGGCAGCCTTGAGGCCATTGGTCCGCATGAGGGCGATTGCACGCGCAGTAGGCGTCCTCGACAACCTCAAGGCCTCGGGTACAGAACTTGGAACAGACCTAGAAGCGTCCAGAAGGGAACTGAGATCAGCCATTGGGTGGTCTCCGCTGGCACCAGTCTCACTGGAGGAGGCCCTTGGACAACAGGGAGTATCTCTGGAAGACGATGAGGAAAAACTGATTAGAGCAGTTGACCGTGGACTAATCGCAGGACTAGGAGGACGAGGAGATGCATATGAAGCAGTCTTGCGGGCCATCGCCGATTCGTTAGCTGAGGAACGGGGGAGCTAGAGGCCGTAATGGCGCCAAGGGGCCGACGGCGGCGGCCAGGTTTTCAATCAAGCCAAGACAAAGACCTAGTTCGAGAAAAGTATGATCTCCCGTTAGTTGAAGCAGTCGCTCGTCGGAAGGCCGGCCCAATTCGGTACTTTGGACTACCTGGAGTTCAGGCGCTGGATCTACGGAGTTGGGGGCATCTCTGCGAGTATGTGGCTGCCGTTGAGGTTTTTCCCGATCAGTTTCAACAGTTGAAACATCAATTGAGGACTCAGTTCGGCACCCTGGACCATCGGGCCCATTTGGGTGATGTCGATGAGGTCATTCTGAGAAACGGAGGTCGTAATTCACAATGGACGTTCGTGTCGACGACGTTCCGCGAAGACGTCGGCTTCATATGGGATTTCGATGTCGTTTATTTGGACTACTATGGGAAGTTCCTTCCGTACAATAGAGGCGGTCCCGGAGTGCAGAAAAGAGCACGTGCCTTGCGACACCTATTCGCTTCGGACCGACAGAACGCATGGCAGCCATGGCTCCTTATCCTTACAGTCGAGTCTCGGCTCTTCGGACCGCAAGACAGAAGCCAGATGCGTCAATTCCTAACAGTGTCCAAGGAACAAGCCGACGAGGAGACAGGAACCATAATCGACTACCTCTTGTCTGAAGCTGGAACCGCGACTGACCAGGCAGCAAGATTGGTACATGGTACCCTCAGCTACATCATTGCCCTGGCAGCGAGCAATTCTGATGTGAGCATCTCACCCAGACCTACTGTCCTGTACCGCGGCGGGAACAACACACCCATGCTTCATTTCGCCTATGAAATGAGCCCTTCAGATCTGTTGTCCGGCTATAGTTCGGTTCTACCGCTGCTAAGGTCTCCCTTTCTACGCGTACGCCACGATTATGCCGAGCCATGGTTTCAGTTGTTGCCTTCTCAACCACCCGGACAGACAGAGTCTGATCTACGGGCAACGTTGGATTTCCTGGACGACCGACAAATCAAGCAAATCGTATAGGGTCCTTCCCAAGCGATCAGCACAATTCACCCTCTACTCTGCCTCTCGATACGCTTAACTGCTTCTCGAATTTTACGAAGCTCGAAGAGGCACTTCTTGCGTTGCTCTACATCCATGTCTTTCATATCAGGAATCAGATCCCTATCTAGAAGTCCCTTGCGAAATCTCTTGAAGCGGTTAAGCCACATGTTGTCGACGCCACGATCCCTAGCGCTTTCGAATGCTCGTTCAAACGTCCCTTCCCCGGACATCAGGATCTTGATTGGCTGAGGGCCTGCTTTGGCAACATCAAGAACCTTGACCAGTTTATCCCTGACGTCTCTTGCCGTTTCAATTTCGTTGCTCTTGATCTTCTTGACAACCACGTCATCCAAACCCGGGTTCCTCTGGCGAGCCTTCTTTACAGCGTTTGACTTTAAGTACTCGTCGTAATAGCTCCATCTATTTACATCGTTCTCGTCGTGATCAACCATGAATTGGTACGTGCTCACAAGGTGATTCACGAGTCGACTTGAAAGACCCATTTCTTCAGACATAGTTTGAACACTGACGCCGTGCATGGCATTGCGGCGATATAGGTAACCTGCTTGCTCGAACGGTGCCCAGTCCTTCCGTCCGATGATGTGGTACTCGCCGAGCAGTGCAAATACAAGCTTCTCGCTTATGTCCGCGGGCAGCAGCCGCACTTTGGCTTTGCCCCACCGCACAGCATCTAATCTAGCAAGTTCACGATATGCAGCGAGTCTGCTGTTCCCCTCAAGTACTACAAGGTCACCACTCCTCACCAACATGGGGTCCGTAAGGCCACCGTTTGCCCTTATTGATTGGATGAGTTGTTTGACGTGATCCATTCTGTTCAGCCGCTTGTGAATCTCTTCTTGAGACGGCACATCATGCTGCCTCTGTATGAACGAGTAAATCCTCGGGTTATCGGAATAGAAACTCAGATCAAGGACAGGAAGGTACCCGCTTTTGACCGGCACCTCCTGACCTCCAAGTGTGAGGGAGTCGTCGACCCACGCGTAATCGGTCATCAAATGTGCCTCCCAACTGGCCTATGCATTCAATATGGCCCGCAGAATTCCCCCAAATTCATAGGACATCTCCTTCCGATAGGCCTCCCTGTCGATATCTCCCTGTGCGAACTGTGCTGCTACGCGTTTCGAGTGAAGCAACGCTTCAATCCACTCGTCAATTGAGTCGCGCATAATCAGGTTATGGACGTGGCATACCCTATCCTGGGATATCCGATGGACCCTGTCCTGAGCCTGCAGATAGTCGTCCAAACTGAACATCCGGTCGTAGAAGACAACGTGGTTCGCCACGGTCAGAGTCAGGCCTTCCTTTGCCGAGCCTGGTGTGGCAATGAACACCTTGGCACTTGGCTCATCAAGAAAGGTCCGAATTGCATCGGACTGCTCCCTTGTGCTCAGCATGCCGTGGACCTGCTGCGGGCTGTGCTGGCGCAGAACTTTCGCCAGCCACTGGACGTTCTCTACGAAGGACGTCCAGACAATACACTTCTCACCACCCTTGACTATCGAAGAGACCACCTCCAGCAGAGTCTCAAGCTTCCCGGGCTCAACCTGGTAGCTCGGATCAACCAAGGTGGGATTCGACGTGAGCTGTACGAGCCGGAGTAGGCGCTTCAACACCACGTCCGACTCGTCGGCCACGAGCTTTCCGTCCCGGAAGATGATAGCTCGGAGAGACTCCCTTACTTGTCGGTAAATCTCTCGCTGCCTCGGTTCCCATTCGGTCACCACAGAATGCACGACTTTCTCAGGCAAGCTTATCTTGGCACTTGCCTTAGTCTCCCTCACGGCAAAACCCGAGATTGAGTGAAATATGCGCTGCAGCTGAGTCTCTAGAGCCTTCTGCCGGCTATTGGCCCCGGCTAGGTCGGCTGACAGGTTCACTGAGCGCTTGAATTCTCCGAAATCGTCTCCAAGCGATGCACCGGAGTCGAGGAATTTGATCTGCGACCAGATGTCGTGTGGGCGATTCGACACCGGGGTTCCGGACATTATCACTCGCCTAGTGAACATTGGCGCGAGACCGAGGAACACGCGGGTAAGAGCAGCGTCGGGGTTCTTGATCTTGGTGGACTCGTCGAGTATCACTCCGACATTCCTAGTCTTTAGAAACAAGTGCATTCGTTCCTCTTCGGCTCTCACGGCCTCATAGTGAGCGAGCATGACCCGAGCGGGACTGTTGAAAACATAGAAGTTTCCACTACGGCTCGTGGTCAGGACTCGAGGAACGAGTTGAGAGTGAGAAGCGAGTTCGTTCTGCCAGTTGTTGAGAAGTCCCTTCTTGACAACGATCAATGCTGTGTCCAATAACCGGTGCGACAGCCAGTAGACTATTAGGTCTATTGCAACCTTTGTCTTGCCCAACCCCTGCTCATGAAATATGGCAGCGTACTCAAGATCCTTGACGGCATCAACAGCCTCCAACTGGTATGCGAACGCCTGGTGTTTCAGGGTTAGGTCTGGCTCCCTCTTTAGTGTCAGCTTCTGCATTGATCCGACCTACGTGAAGATTTTGTTGCATTCAGCCGATTCATTTCGGACAGAACGACGGTTTCAAATTGAGGCAATCCGACTCCGGCTCGAAAGTTTGCGAGTAATTTCCCCGCGAGTCGCTCAATGGGCCAGGGCACTGCCAGTATGAAGACAGAGCCGTCCGCCATCCCACATCTTCTTAGGAATGCTGTGACTTGAGCCTCCGTGTGCGAGTTCTCCAGGTCCGCCATACTCTTGGCTTCTCCAATGACCACTCGTCCCTGTTCGTCGAGCATGATATAGGCATCAGGTACGTACCCTTCGATGGGAGGTGGGCGATGCGTCGATTGACTCCCTACGGAGTCGGTAAGGACACGTTCTCCCCGACCTTCACAGAATCTCTCCGAGATATATCTGTGGAGTATGGCAACCAAGTTCGCGTGTTCCATTGATTCAGGCATTGGTGGTGGACGGCGAGGCGATGAGCCTACAGAGTTCAGCCAACTGATCCCTGGCGTCGGTTAGAGCGAGATTCTCAGGAGTATTGAGGTCTTCGCGAAGGCGAAGCAAGTCAGCGTAAGCCATCTTGGCTATTCGATTCGATAACGCGTCGGTCAATTGGACCAATGTGGCGTCCTCCAAGGCCTCAACCGTCGAGGGGCTGTCCAGCACTTTTTCGGCCTCACGCGCTCCGTGTGTAAGAAACACACGCTGGGCCTGTGGATTGCCGAGGATCGCGGGGAGTTTTCTGACACGGTCACTCGGATACAGAATCTGATCTTTAACCCACCCGGCGAAGTCTTTCTTCGTGTAGCCTGAGGTTACGAGAGCTTCCTGCACTCTTGGGGCTTGCATTTCAAGAAAGGCGCTGAACCGCGTCGGATCAAACTGATCGTCACTTGCGAGAAGAGTTCGGTAATGGTCCTCCATGTCGTTGTAGGCGTCGATGAATCGGTGCACCTCGGTCCTCTGCCCGCCGCAGAAATCGATAATCTGATCCGTTGTCAGGTGCTCCGAGTTGCTGAGATAGTCGAGGTACTTGGCCTTGGAGTAAGGGTCCCACTGCCTCGGACCAACTAGGTGAGCTTGGAGCCGAATGGCATCAATTTCCTTTTTGTCAAGCCGGTCGTAGACGATCGCTGGGATTTCGTCCCATCTACCACTATCATCGTCCCGTCTGAACTGGCGGTAGATCAGGGCACGGGTATTCCCCTCGATGACAACTAGCCTATTCACGGTTTCTCGGTTGACCAGAATGGGATGGATTAGCCCGCCATGCGTCCTGATCGACGCCCTTAAGCTCTGAAAGGTGGTCGTACTCTCTCCTTGCTCGTAGTTGGCAGCTCCAAGTGCAAGACTCATCTGTTCATTGGTTACGTCTCCACCATACATCTCAATGTAGCGCGCCACCCGTGGATTGGACGCATCGAGCACAAGCGTCTCGACCGGAAGTGCCTCAAATTGACCGTTGCCTGCAGCCATGCTGTACCTCCTCAGCAAACATCAGCCGAACGGGGACCCTAGCTCGGCATCGGTGCGCCAGTGTCATCAAGTGTCAGCCGGGCCTGAGAATCATTCACAGCCCCTTGGTCGGGATCTTCGGCTGAACCATCTCGCCCCACCCTGGAGGCTTCTGCGAACACGATCTCAATCAGTTCTCTCGCGGATCCCGGTGAGGGCGCGAGAGTCGCTAATGCCCCAAATAGTTTTCTGTACACAACAGCCTCTGCGTGAGGCACGTCGCCGAACTGCTGCGGATCGGTCCCGACTGAAAAGTTGTTCAGCTTGTCTTCCGCACTATCTAGCCTCTCAAGAGTGCCATTGTCGAGTTTTCTTTTACCGACGCTGTTGCGAATCTCCTCCACTTCCCGCAATGCTTGCCGAACCAAACCGGTCGAGTCCCTTGAGGTGAGATAGCCGGACGTCGCTAGGGCATAGAGGTCCTCGACATTGCTCAGTGCAGCGAGCATCTTCCTAGCACGGTTGCGAGCCGTGGACTCCCGCCTGCACCGCGTGACGATGCTGCGCAGAATAGGTATCAAATGGTTCTCGAGGTTACGCAGATGGGGTCCGAGTTCAAAGTAGTCACGCCTGGCGTTGGGAATGATTCGTGAGTCCACGATGTGCAGTTCGCCCACACACCATCGGTTGAAGCGTTCCTCTGAAAAAAGGTGGTCGAACACTGCTTCGCTACCAATCTGAATATTCCCCACCCTGGCCCTGATGCCACGCACTCGCTGGTTTTTTGGGATCGCGCTCAGGTAAGATGAATGTGCGACCCAGCCAATGGCCGCATCACCAGTGTCGTCGACGCTAGGTATGCGGACTGCCTGAAACTCAGTATATTCGGCATTCCTATTTGCCGAGAGTTGGATTGATTTCCCGTATGGTCTCTTTACCGGGCCAGGATCTCCTTTCAACAGTACTTCAAATGTGAGCGGTGCTTCAGCGTGATGGAACAGCCCTTCGACACTGTCGGCAAAGGGGAAGTTTGAGCGCATGGGAACCGGGCACGCTTCGCTCACATAGTCGCGCACCGCGTCGCGATTGAGCAGCAATCCCGTGGAGTGACGCGCCACGTCTCCAACTTCGACCTCAAAGAAGTGCTCAGGATGATCCGGCCCTGGCAGGGACTCCACGTCGACGCAGCCAAGAATGGCATCTTCAAGCTTTAACTTCGAGGAAGTCAGCTGCGGAAGCCGGTCGCTATGCCATGTGATTCGGGTTACAACCTCAGCCTCGTGGGCGCGTGTGGTGAATGAAACCGTCTTCGCGAAGGCGAGGCCGGCGAGCCTTCCGACGCCACGGAATCCCCTGTCTATTCCCAGTGTCTTGTCACTTCGTCCAATGGGCAAGAGCCGCTCAAGCGCATCTTCGGGAGACAGGCCCGGACCGTTATCTCGAATCCTGATCCGGCGTTCAGCGACATCGATCGTGATTTCTACCCTCGCTCTTCGGGATAGCCCACTCGTCGCGGCAGCATCGGCCGCATTTTGTATGTACTCCCTGTACATGGACAGCGGGTCGTGGTACATCCCGGTTGTCACAAGGCCGAGAAGGCCTGCACCCGAGAGCATAGACGTTTTCTGAGCGTCGAGCGGATTAGTGATGTCCGTAATCAAATCAGTTGCGTGCCCTTGATCGCGACTGCTTCGTCATGGTCGAATAGGCCGGCATCTTCAACGATTTCGTCTTCCTCAAGGTAAGTTCCGTACCCGGCCATTTCCTTGATGAGCTGACGACCGTTCGTCTTCGCGTCGTCCTTAGTATCCAACCCGTGGAATGCCATCAACTGTCGGATTTTTCGGTCGACTGTTTGGTCGTTCGCCAACTCCCGAAAATGCCTTGGCCCCATTCCATTCCCGTTGGACGGATTAGCCAGTAGACGCACCAACTCCCTCTCCTGGGAATCTGAAAGGCGCTGGCGAAGCGAGTCATACTCCTCTCTCTGGGCTCTCCCCTCTCCCTCTTCAAAGTACTCTCGGTGGAATATGAAGGCATGCGGCTGCCTGAGCAGCCTCTCGAATTCTTCAGCATTGTCGCCATAGGCTCTTAGGAAAAAGGGTGGGCTTCCACTGACAACCCCCTTGGTTGCCTGGAGCATGAGTTGGAACGAACGGAGGTAATACCGGTTCCACCTTTTGCCCACGTGTGACCGGTCCTTCAAAGTCACAGGCTGGTACCGCATCGGGAAAGACCAAATACGGATCCCCAACTCCTCATTTAGATCGATATTGAGACGCATTCGCAGGTAGAGGTCTGTTGGAGTGTCCATGAAGTTGTACAGCATGTAATTGGACAAAGAGGTAATCTGATTGTCTGCGGCCATGCGAATCGACCGCTCGTAGACCTTTCGGACGCCGATATGGTCGAAGGCGATTCGAAGGGGGCTGATGCAGATCGTCGACATCTCGCGTAGGAACATTTCCGACTTGGCGAGGATTCGTGCGTCCACTCCCTGGTTGAAGTCCACTCGGCGCTTGACTGGCCTGTTGCTACCGCGTATCAGCTTGGCTCCCGGCGTGAAGCCCAGGTCGCGTATCTCCGCAATCACCTCTTTGTAGCGAGCCGATGCGGTGATGTTGTTGTCCATGAGCACGAGGTCCTTCTTCTCCCCGTGTCGCTTGATAACGCCTTCAACTAGATTGACAAGTGGTGGCATCTCGCGTTGGGCGCCCTCCAACTTCGGCACTCCGCAGAATGAGCACTTCCTCACGCATCCACGCGACGCGTATCCGAAATACGCATCATGCACTGGGTAGCTGTAATTGATGTGTTCGAGGATCCCATAGTCGGGAACTAGTTCCTCGATCGGTGTACCGAACAAGTCGTCGGCTCCGAAGTCATAGTCGTCAGCCGACAACGCGAGGGAAGCTGCCGGAGGACCGTCGAGTATACCTTTGACGAAGCGTACGCCAGCCCAGCGAGATTCATTGAGGAATGCATCGAGCATGAGCGAGACTGCAATTCCGCCAACAAACACATTTTCCGGTTGACCGCCTGCAGCCCGTATGGCGAAGTCAATTGCCGAAGCAGTGCGACTCCACTCAAAGGTGAAGAGAGTGGTCACATAGACTCGGTCCCATGCTTGATTCAGCACCTCATGGTCTTCACCCTTTATGAACTTGACGCGGTCGCCTCGGCCGGATCTTCCGTGATAGGCGGCAAGTTTCATCAAACCCAATGGCGGATATTTGTTCGGGTAGTTGGGTTCAATTAGCAGGACCTCCTTGGATGGCATCATCAACCCCTCAAACTGACCTTTTGAGCGTCCAAAACTGTGCCGCGAAACTGGTCTAACACTCTACGCTGCCTTTCTGAGAGAGATGCTTGATATCATGGATTATTTTCCTGTTTCGCTCGTGGTTTGGATTGCCCGTCAAACGCGCTCTCGTCAAGATGATCCCGAATTAACCGAGCTATCAATGTACTTTTCTTGAAGCCCCTCTCTTGGCAGTAGGCGTCGAATCGGTCAAACTCCTCAGAGTCTAGGAGAACGCTGATTTTCGCACGTCTACGGTTCATGCCTACACCTTTCTCCGTTGCTTATAGCTCACTTCTACTCATAAGTCAACACATTTGCTCATATGTGCGCATCAGCTGTCGATGACCGCTGACATCTGTGAGAGGCGCGACAGATCGGGTAAGACCGGGTCCACAGACATCGTGATGGAGGGGCTTTCCCGTGGGAGACTTCAAGTGACCGCTACACGTCTATGAGGATGGGCAGCCAACAGGCCCGGGACATGGAGTCAACGGGCAAGCGGGGTTCTTGCTGGTGGTCGGGAGGCGGGTCGCGATGGACTTCGAGGAGGCCCGTGCAGACTTTATCCTCGGTATCCGCACCCAGGTCATACTCCTTTTCCACACGAGGATAGATTGGCCTTGGCCTCCCAGGCCTGCCACAACTGCGCAGCTCTGCTTGACTGCATCGCGTCCCTGTCTCCTCCGGCTATGCTCTGGCCTCTATAACGACGTGGCCCCCGCTCTCGACTTCGATGTTCAAGTTGTGCCTGTCGAGCAGCAGCATACCCACCAGTGGTGTGCT
This sequence comes from Chloroflexota bacterium, assembly GCA_034421255.1. Lineage (GTDB taxonomy): Bacteria > Chloroflexota > UBA11872 > UBA11872 > UBA11872 > JAJECS01. The sequence goes on from DAOUKN010000314.1 coordinate 22,067, forward strand.
GCCGGTCGCGTCGGCCTTAATATGTCTCGGCTGGCCGTCCCAGAGCACAGTCACGTCGTGGACATCGAAGCTCACAACGTCGTCGTTTGCCAGAAACGCCCAGCCCATGTGCGAAAACGACAACCCCAAGTCAGCAACCACGGCGGTCGGCAACGTCAAGGTGCCGGTGTAGCCAGTGTCGATAACGGCCTGGATGTCCCGCGTCCGTCCATCTGGGCCCTGTAAGGGAAGGGTCACCACCGCTTCATAGGCAGCATTCACGGCCCCTTCAATCATCCCCTCCTCCGCAGGGACCCGGCTCCGAAGCTGCGAATCGCCCGGTACCCGACTCGCTCCACCAAGACATCGACGGCACCGGGGCGCTGCGCTCTCAGACGATCCACCACGCCACTCTCACTGTCGGCTATGGCCCAATCCCCGGTCTCAACATCAATGGCGACGTAATCTCCGCGATGGCCGGCTTCGACCTGCGGCAGGATGTCTCGCTCGTATATCTCTCTGCCGAGGCTGGCCGCCTCTTCGCGGGGCCTGCGCTGTCGCGCCGGGGTATCTGCGGTGGTCATCGCTGGTCCCTTTCAGTGCGTTCCCCTCCACATATCGTATTACCGTTTCGCGGAGTCTCGCGGCAACGAAAAGCCCCCGCACACATGGCCCACGCATGGCCGCACGGGAGCCGTATGGCCTGAAACGCCAAAAAGCCGCATACATGGGCGTGCGGGAGAGAACACCTGGATTAGGTGTCCTCTCCCGTGTTTTCGATCTAGCGTCCCGCGCCGACCGGCGCCCGCTCCTGTTCCAACGCCCATTCGAACAGGGACAGCGCCGGAGCCGGAGCCTTACGGCGGCGGCGCTTCGGCTTCGCCGGCGGCTCAGCCATGAACTCCGCCCAGGAGAACAGCGACGGCTGTCCCTCGTCGGCCTCGGCCTCGTGGCCGTGGGCCCCGTTGCCGTTGACCGGGACAGGCGCGTGGCCGTTCCCGTTGGCGTGGCCGGTGTCCGGGACCAGCTCGAAGCTCGGTCCGAGCCCGATGGCTTCGTGATGGCCGTTGCCGGTCGCTCCGTTGCCGTTGACCGAGACGGCCGACGGCTCGACCTCGACCGCCTGCCAGCCATCGTCCACCAGCAACTCCTCGGCGCTGGCGGCGGCGTCCCGCGCTTGCGCAAACACCGCCTCCACCGTTTCGGCGTCGGCCTCGTGCTGCCCATTTACGATCTGGCGGGCCAGCGCCATCATCAGGTCATCGCCGTCGTCGCCGTAGGCGGCCAGGCCATCCTCGGGCAACTCCCCCTCGACGGCCAGCGAGCTTTGCAGCTTCTTGGCCACCAGTTTCAGCGCGTCGGCCTGGAGGGTGTTCCGGTAGGCCATGAAGACGACCTTGACGGGGCGCGTCTGGCCGATGCGCCACGAGCGGCGCGAGGCCTGACGCATGGTGTAGACCGAGTAGTCGGTCTCGTACCAGCAGATGGTGGGGAAGTCCACCAGATCGAGGCCGGTCTGCACCAGCCGGGGGTGGCAGATCAGCACGTCAACGCCCTCGTTGACCTTCCGCGCCACCCACGCCTCGCGACGGTCCGGGGGCACGGCGGCGGCCTTCATCACCGCGACCCGGAACCCGTGCCGGGTGAGGATGTCATCCATCCGTTCGGTAATGTCCCGCGTCCCGGTGTGCGTGGCGTAGACCAGCACCCGGCGGCCCGCCATGCGCTCGCCGGCCACCAGGTCCATCAGGGCCTGCTCCTTGGGGTAGAGCCGGTCCTCCGACAGCGGCGGGACCTGCACGAGGATGTCGCCGGTGCTGGGATCGAACACCGTCTCGCCGCGCGTACAGCCGTCGGGATAGGCCAGCAGCGTCTGCAGGTAGGTGGCCAGCAGCCGCTTGGAGCCCGTCGAGAGCGCGTCGGCGAGGGCGGCGCGCAGCTCCTCGAAGACGTGGACGTACGCCGTCCGCTGGGAAAAGCCCGTGGCGTCGGGGTCGCGGTCCATCGAGGTCAGCCGCACCTGCTCGTCGTAGGGCGGCAGCCCGGAGGCTACGTCCGCGAGTCGGAGGAACACGCTGTGGCCGATGAGATGGAAGAGCGCCGCGGGCGCCAGCCCCGGTCGCTCCCGGACCACCTTGCGGTAGCGCCGGCGGCGGCTTGCGCGCCCGTCCTCCAGCGCGGTGTCGTCGGGCCGGCCGACGGTATGCTCGACGAAGCCGTAGCGTTCGATCCAGCGCGACTCCTCCGAGCGCCCAAACTCCGTCCTGATCTCCGGGCTGAACCGATAGAGCAGGTGGAAGAGCGTGGAGGCGTAGCCGCCCATCAGGGTGCCCGACAGGCTCAGAGACGTGCCGCAGGCGTCGGCGAGGATCCCGGCGGCGATGCCCTGCGCGGAGCCGCGGCCCTTGTACTCATGCACCTCGTCGCCGATGAGCAGGTCGAAGTATCCCTTCATCCGGTGCTTCACGTAGTCGGCGAGCGGGTAGCGCTTGGGGCCGGCGGCGTCGGCCTGCCAGAGGGGCGCGGCGCAGTGCTGGCAGCGGTGCTTGCGGCGGGCCAGCGCCCGCGCCGTCAGCGGCACCCCGTCCTTGTCCACGATCTGGCCGGCGCAGGACGGGCAACAGGGGACGCGGAACGGCGCCCCGGTTTCCTCGTCCCGCACCAGCCGGCCGTTGGCGGCGGCCCAGCGCTCGACGACGGCGGGCTGCCAGCGGTAGGAGAGCTTGGCGCGTTCGCGGGACATGACGGCGAAGCAGGGACCGGCGCCGCTCCAGCGGCGCAGGCTTTCCAGGTCGGTGATGGAGGCGACGATGGCGGTCTGGGCGCCGGGCACCGTCGCCTCCACCTCGCGCTTCCACTTGCGGGTCAGGTGCGGCGGGCACAGGACCAACACCCGGTGGAAGTCCGCCGCGTGGGCGGCTGCGGCGGCGATGAAGGACTTGCCGGTCCCCATCTCGCCGACGATGGTGGTGCCGCGGTGCGCCCGCAGCGAGAGGGCCGCGCCGCGGATGGCGTCCGCCTGCGCCCCCAGGGGCGAGCGGAGCAGGCGGGGGAGGTCGTGGCCGATCTCGGACGGCCGGTACAGAGGCGGGTAGGACTCCACCACCCGCTGGGCGATGGCGTCCTTGTAGGTGTCGATGAACGCTCCGAGGTTCATGTCGAGTCTCCTTCCGTGCGATGGGGCCTGAGGACGACGCCGGGACCCGGGACGCGCCACGCCCCCGGCGGGGACGTGTCAGCGCGGCGGGTTCCCTGGACACGTCCCCAGGCGGTGGTTGAACGGGCAAGGCCCGCCGGTGGCGGGGCCTTGTGGATGCGGCGGTGCGTGGCCGCCGTCTACGCGGCCTTCGGCTCCTGCCGGCGGTCCGCGGTTGCGGCGCTGGCGTCGTCGGCGCAGCGGCCCGCGAGGTGGGAGACCCTCACCGGGGAGGCGACGGCCCGTCCACCGATGATGTCCACCGAGGCGGTCTGCCTGACGGGTTCGCCGGGGCGGATGGGCCGCCCGCACTGGCAGCAGGCCTGCGGCGTCATGGTCAGCTGCATTGGTCGACCTTCCTTTCTTTAAGGGGGTTGCGGTTCCTTCCTAATGACGCGAGGCCCCGTCGGTTCCCGTGAGGGCCGACGGGGCCTCGTGACGCGACGCTGGGGGGCGCCGTCTAGGCGGTGATGTCGGTGATCTGGCCGTCGTCCAGGTCGAGGGCGACGACGGTGGTCGACAGCCGCTCGCGGTAGATCTCCTTGTCCGCGGTGGTCTCGACCAGGACCATCGCCTTGGAGGTCCGGCCCTTGACCAGGACGCGCCGGCCGTCGGCCTCCAGACAGAGATTGTCCAGGAAGCCCGCCGCGACCAGCATGGCCAGGTGACCCCGGCGCAGCGGCATCAGCGGACGGGTCCTGTGATCCCCGGTGGGCCAGAGCGCGTCCGTGATCTGCGGGCTGGTCCAGAGTCCCGATCGACGGGCCTCGGCCGCCGCCGCCAGCGGATCGACGCGACGGGTGGTGAAGAGGATGTCCCCAGCGGGCGTGGTCGGCGGGCTGACCACCGGATAGGGGGAGAGCCCCAGCGGTTCCGGCGCGCCCTCGGCCCACGCCCTGATGCGATCCGCGGCGTAGGCATCGGCGGTCGGCTCCGCTTTGCGGGCGCCCATCAGCACCACCTGGTCAAAGACCGCGCGCTCGGGGTCCGGGAAGGCCCAGCACCGCAGCCGCCCGTAGTGCGAGGCCAGATAGCGGGCCGAGACCGTCAGCCGCTGGCGGGGGACGATGAAGACCAGGAGGCCCCCGTCCGCCAGGTAGCGGGTCGCGTGGACCAGGAAGCTGTGCTCCGTCCGCTTCCGTTCGGCATCGTGATCGTACGGCGGATTGAGGTACAGCAGTCCGAAGGCTCGGTTGGCGATGGAGGTCTGGAACAGGTCGGCGGCGAGGACGCGGTCGATCCGTTCCTGCGCCTCGCTCGCCCGGTCCCGGTGCAATTCCACACCATAGGTCTCGACGGGGAGGGTCCCCCGGCGACGCAGGTTGTCAGCCAGCTGCGCCGCGGCCTCCCCGGCCCCGCAGCAGGGGTCGAGGATGCGCAGCGTCTCCCGGTTCCGGGCGTAGGCGCCGGAGGGCGCGTGCACCAGCTCCGCGAGCAGGTGGACGACTCGGGGCGGCGTGGGGTAGAAGCCCCCTTTCGCCTGGGCGGCCAGTCTCATGCCAGGTCTCCTTTCAGGTGCGTCGGTGTCCGATCCGTTGCGGGAGGCTCCGTCCCGTCGTCCCGAGGCAGGGTCAGCCGCCCAGCGGCCACGGCCGCGGAGAGGTCGTCCCGCAGCCGCTCCCCGTCGGGGTGGCAGCGGTAGGCGACGACGCCCGCCGCCTGGAGCGGCATGACCTCGCCGGTGTCCAGGCCCCGCCGCCACAGCCAGGGCGCCCAGGCGCGGTGCAGCGGCAGCGGGCTCCGCTTGTCGAGGAAGCGGTGGTGGAGCGCCGGGGCGGCGTCCGCGCTGGGGGCCAGGAGCAGGAACGCCTCACGCTCGAAGCCGTACTCGGCCAGCTTGGTGTAGACCAGGGCGTGCCAGCCGCCGGTGACCGGGAGGCGGGCGATCCTGGTGGTCCAGGTGCCGATCGTCTCGTGAGGGATGCCGCAGCGCTGGTAACGGCCCGACAGCGCCATGCCGTCGGCGCCTTGGATCAGGTGCGCCGCCTCGGGCGGCTGCTTGAGCAGGGAGGCCCAGATGGCCTTGAGGGCGGTCTGAGAGCCGACCATGGAGAGGAACCAGAGGCTCTCGGCGTCGGGGTCGCGGGCGAAGGCGTCGGCCGTGGCCGAGAAGCCCGCGGCGTTGATGGTGTACAGCGTTGGCCCCGGCCTCGATCCGGGGTCCTGGGGTCCGAGGGGGTGACTGTCCCCGGACAGGGCGTGCGTCGGCAGCATGAGAGGTCTCCTTCATCAGGGGGATGAGTACGGGGCGGCGGAGCGGTTCCGCCGCGTGAGGCCCCGAGGGCGGGGTTGGGTGGATGGGCGAGCGCGCGGTTGGGCTCGCGGCGTGGGTCTCGGGCCGGCGTCAGGCGGCCATGAGGCCGCGGTCCTTGAGGCTGACCGTCTGGGCGCCGCCGATGACCACGTGATCGAGTAGCTCGACGTCCAGCAGCTGGGCCGCCTGCGCCAGTTTCCTGGTGAGGGCGACGTCCTCCGGGCTGGGCGTCGGATCGGTGCTGGGATGGTTGTGGCAGATGATGATCTTCGGCACGGCCTCCACCACGGCCGGCCGCAGGACCTCCGCCGCACGGACCTGGCACGACGAGATGGTGCCCTGGTAGATCACCCGTTGGCCGACCACGTGGTTCTTGGTGCTCAGCAAAAGGACGCGCACCTGCTCTTGAGCCAGGGGCGCCATCTCCGGCGCCAGCAGCCGCCCCACGTCCTCGGGACAGGTGATGACGGGACGATCGTCATCGGGCCGCTCCGGCTGCGTCTCGATCTCGTAGCGCACGGCCAGTTCGCCCAGCAGGGACAGGTTGCTGCGCAGGGCATGCAGCAACGCGTCGTCCTGCGCGGGTCGCTTCGTCTGGGTCACGTCAATCTCCTTCGCTGTGGGGTGGAAACACGAGCGGGGCCGCCCCCTGGGATGGGAGCGGCCCCGTGGTGCGCCCGCCGGTCGGGCGACGAGCGGTGGGTGGGTCCTGACCGCTTAGAAGGGCAGGTCGTCGCCGTCAGTCGGCGCCGGCGTGCCGCTGCCGCGGGCGTCCAGGAAGATGACGTCCTGGGCGTGGACCTCGGTGCGCTGCCGGCGCTGGCCGTCGTCGGCCTCCCAGGCGTGCTGGACGAGGCGCCCCGCCACGTAGATGCGGGCGCCTTTCCCGATGTACCGGGCGACCGCTTCCGCCTGCTTGCCCCAGACGACGATCTGGTGCCAGTCGGCCGTCGTCTCGCCGTTCTGGCGACGGCGGTCGGTGGCCAGCCGCAGCTGGACGACGGCGGTCCCGCTCTGGGTGTGGCGCATCTCCGGGTCAGCGCCGACCCGGCCCAGCAGCTCGACGCGGTTGATGGTCTTCGACATTGCGCTCCTCCTTGGGAGTGCTGGCGCGCGGTCCTGCCGCGCTCGATGGTGAAACCAGCGGGGCCGCCCCGTTCCTCGGGTGCGGCCCCGGGTTGCGCTCCGTGACGGGAGCGTCTAGTTGACCCGAACGAACTCCGACGCGCGCTCGGTGACGATCTCGGCGCGGGTCGCCGGATCGAGGAGCGCGTTGAGCTTGCGGTGGTCCACCGCGTAGCGTTTCGCCTGCACCAAGCTGACCGTGTGGCCGGCGATGGTCGTCTTGGCCGCCCCCTGCCGACGCATCCAGGCCTTGAGGGTGTCGAGCGCCGCACGCTTGTCACGCTCAGGGTCCTTCAGGGCGTCCCGGGCCGCCGCGTACGCCGCCACCGCCGCCTGGGCCTCCGCGGCGCTCACCGCCGCGTCGTCACCCTCGGGCACGGCGTCCGCCGCGGTCTCGTCCCCCGCGCCCGGCAGGCACCCGGCCAGGAAGGGGCAACTCCGACACTGCCAACTCCCGGCGGCGAAGTCCCGCGCCGGCAGCGCGTCGGGATCGGTCCCGTGCACCGCGTAGTGCGCGCCCAGCGGATTCAGCCAGGCGCACGCCCGCTCAAGGGCCTGCGCCACCCGACGGGCCGGGATCACCTCGTAATCCCAGATGCGGCTGGCCGTGTCCATGGTGGCGATCACGGCGTCGCGCACGCGGCCGAAGGTCCCGAGGGTGTAGACCGCGGCCTGCGCCACCGCCGTCGGGTGGCTGCGCTCCGCACCCAGGGTGCGCCAGCGCTTGAAGGCCTCCGGCCCCCGGGTCTTGACCTCCACGATCATCTCGTCGCCGAGCGCCGGAGGGTCGTCCTCGAACAGGAACATCGACGCCGGGGTCCCGGTCACGGGCCCCGTGGCGTCCTGCGACCGAGGTCTCCGGCCCGTGGCGTCCGGGTGACCGGTCACCACGAGGTGCGGGTCGATCCGGATCGACGCCGGCTGGGGATCGGACGGGTCGGCGGGGGTGACCGTCCAGCCGGCCCGCGCCATCGCGCGCAGCACCACCGGCTCCAGGGCGTTCCCGGTCTCCATGACCGTCAGCGCCGCGTCAGTCGGCGGGTTGGTCGGCTGATAGCCGGTCGCCGCATACCAGAGCGCGCGACGGCAGGCGCCGACCGCCGACGCTCGGACTTCCAGCGTCCCGTCCGCGTCGACGCGAGCCGCGGGTCGGGCATAGACGTCCGCTCGCGCGTCAGCGTCAGGTACCGACCCCGTGGTCGCCACGGGGGACGTGTGCATCGTCATATCGTGTCCTCCTATACATAGAACGCGGGGCCGACTCCGACGAGTCGGCCCCGCACTGATGTCGGGTGCGCCGGACGGCCTGGGCTCAGGCCGCCGGCGCGAGCCGCGTCTGCTGGAGCTTCCGATCCGCGGCCTCCACGAGCGTCGTCAACTCCGACGCCGGCAGGTCGTCGAGGTCCCGGCCCGTCCGGCGCTGCACGGCGGCGCGCACCTGGGCCTCATCGAAGCCCTGCGCGACGCCGAGCTCGACCAGCCGCGCGCGCAGGGTCCGCGTTGCGGACTCGTCGCGGCGGTTGACCGGGGCAGGGCCCGCCGGCCCGACGTCTCGCGCGCGGACAGCCGCCGGGCGCGGCGAGCCGATCGCCGACGGCGTGGGTTGTCCCGCGCCGGTCGCCGACGCGCCGTAGAGGCCGTTGCCAAAACGGTCGCCGAAGCTGCGGAGGGCGCGCTTGAGGCCGTCGGTGACGGCGCCCTTGCAGGCGGTCTCATGCCCGTCGACGGTCTCGTCGGCCACCGCGTGGAAGCCGACGTCGGTGCGCGGCGGCGCGCCGGGGACGGCGACTCGCACGGGGGCGCTGTACGCGTGGGTGCGCGTTACCTCGCCGGTCGAGGGATCGACGAGCTCGATCTGCCGCAGGGTCACGTCGCCCGCCACCTCGTAGCCCCAGCCGCCGTGGCCGAAGATGCGGTTGGCTTGGTCGATGACCACGTGGCCCTCGAGGTAGTCGTAGGTCCGGCCGGCGCGACCCTTGCGCTGCGAGACCAGGCTGGGGTCCAGCGGCTGTTCCAGCGCCGTGATGACGGCTGGGGGCAGGCTGTCCCAGAACAGATCGTGGCCCGTGTCGGACCCGGGGCCACGGTCGGTGTCGATCGCGGCGTCCGTCTGGACGCTGGTGGTGGTTCCGTTCGTGTGGATGCCATGTGACATGGCAGGTCTCCTTTGTGCGGGGTGCCACGGCGTGTGGTGGCGTTATCGGTGCGGGCGTCCGCTGGGACGCCCGTGCGCGGGGCACGCTCCGTATCGCGTACGGGGCAGGCTCCGTCGGGCTGTGGGCATAGGCCCTCCTTGCGTGGTGGGTGGGAGCAACGAATGGGGCGGGGTGGAGTCCCGCCAGCAGAAATCGGGGGCGAAGCCGCGCCGCGGGCGGCGTGCGCCTGGAGTGGTGGCGCGCTACCTGGCGGCGTGCGCCGCCCGCCCGAGCTGATGGAGGAAGGCGGCGCGACCACGGGGACGGGCCGCCAGCTCGGCCACGTCGCCGACGCCCGTGGGCAGGGTCACCACGGCCGCCCGGCGCCCCAGCAGGTCCCCAAGCTGCGCGGCCGCCGCCCGGCCCGCGGCGTCCGCGTCGAAGGCCAGGAAGACCCTGGGGCAGCCGCGCAGGGCAGCGGCAATCCGTGCCATGCCCTGCGTGCCCAGGGCGGCGCCGGCGGGCAGGCCCCACTGCGCCAGCGCCAGCCAGTCGAAGAGACCCTCGGCGAGCACCAGCCAAGGCGGCGCGGGGCCGCACCGCCCACGCCCAAGCACCGGCTTGGGGCCGGGCAGCGCCTGGAACCGGGGCGACCGGTCAGGGTCGACCGCTCGCCCCGCGAGCCAGCGGACGCGTCGGCCGGCGACCTCGGGGACGACCACCATCCCGGCGAACCGCTCCGCGCCTCGGGCGGTGAACAGCCCGGACGCCCTGAGCCGCCGCTCCGAGCATCCCACCGCCGCCAAGGCTTGCCGTAGCCCGTGGCCCGGCGCATAGCCGAGACCCAGGCGGACGGCGGCATCACGACCGACGCCCCGGGCGGCCAGGTACGCCTGGGCCTCCGAATGACGCCGCAGCTGACCGGCGTAGAACCGCGCCGCCGCCGTCAGCAGCGCCACGTCGCGGGGCGGTGACGCGGCGGACGTGGGCGGCGGCGCGTGGGCCGGACGAGCGACGGTCCCGGCCGCGGGCCGGTGGCCCCCGTCCAGCCACCGGATCGCGTCGGGCAGGGTCAGCCCCTCGACCCGCTGGATGAAGTCCAGCACGTCGCCGCCCGCCCCACAGCCGAAGCAGCACCAGCGGTCCGAGTCGGCGTACACCGTGAAGCTGCCCTGAGTCTCGGCGTGGAAGGGGCAGACGCCCTGGCGGACGCGGCCTCGGCCGCGCAGCCGCACGCCCGACGCCTCCACCACGTCGCCCAGGGGGTGGCGGCGCTTGAGCGCCGGGATGTCCACCGGCGCGCTGGCCCCGATCACGGCGCGCCGCTCCGCAACGGCTTCAGACCCCGCAGGCTGCGCCGCGAGACGACCTTGCCAAGCGGCCAGCGCATCCCCAGCACGGCCACCACCTGCAGGGCGCCGTCCGTCCTGGGCGCGAGCGCCGCGGCCCGGCCCGTGCCGGGGCGGTAGAGCCACGCCGGGTGCTCGCCAACGCGCCGCCGGGCCACGTCCAGCCACTCGGCGTAGGCCCAGCGCGCGTCCGGCGTCGCCGCCCGCGCCAGGTCCATCCCGGCGAGGATGGACAGGGCCTCGTCCAGGTCGCCCGCCTGCCGCCGCCGTCGGGCGTCGTGGATGGCGCCGGCCACGCGCTGGGCCGGGGCCTGAGCCGTGACCGTGCCCGTGACCGCCATCCCCCGATTCGCCTGCCGGTCCGGGCGAAGCCGAGGGTCTGCCATCGGTGGTCGATGGCTTGCTACTGCCGTCGTCATTGGATCCTCCTCACTGGTGGGCGCGTGTCGCCCGTTTCTCGTCTGAACTCGTTGCTGCATGAGCCGGTGCACCTCCGTGGGTGTCGCCCCGCGCGGCATCCGGGACGCGGGGCATGGGTGATGGATGGGTTGACGCGGGACGCACGCCGCCTCCGGTCGGATGCGGGACGCAGGACGCGGCGTGGGAGCAGACGCCGACGCACCTCGGCCGGGGTCTAGGGCAGGAGCGGCTGGCCCGGCGGAGCTACGGGAATGTGGGGCGGCCGGCCGACTCCGACGTTGGCGGTCGGCGCGCGGGGAAGCTGCGGCCCGTCGATGCGAAGCCGCGCCGCAGGCGTGGGACGACGGTCCGCGCGCATGGCGCACGCCGACCACGGTGGTCAAGCGGTCGCCGTGCACACGCCGACCGCTGTGGCGTATCCCTCGTGGGCGACCGGGCGGAGAGCGAGGCTCGATCCGCCGCGGTCAGTCCCGGGCGCAGGGACAGGACCCCCAGGTTTCTAAGGCCGGAAACGCTGGAAAAACCTGACACTGCCCTCAGTATGGCGGGCCGCGGGGGTGGTTGGAAGGGGTTGGGCGGCTCCCACCCCCAAATGCTTGCTCCGCTGCAGCGCCACTGGCGCGGACCCAGCTCCGCCCCCCCGCCAACCCGCCGTCGGCGACCTACCGCCACCACAGGCCCAGGGTGAGGACCCGGCGCACCCAGCGCAGCAGCTCGCGCCGAACCCGCTCCGTCTGGAGGTCCGCCAACGCCCGTCGACGCCAGCGCAGATAGCCCTCCCGCTGGGACGGGTGCAGCGGATCCGTGTCCGGCGGCAGGGTCAGTTCGTACTCCTCGATCAGGGCGATCTCCAACGCCATGATCCGCTCGCGGGTCTTCACCTGGTCGAGCTTCGTGCCGTCCCCGCGCTGCCGGGTCAGCCGCCGCCACTCCGCCACCGCCGGCATCCCCGGACCGTAGGACGCTTCTTCGCCCGGGTGAGGGTCTGCGGTGACCACGCCGACACGGCTCGGGTCGTCGACCGCCCATCGCCGCTTATGCTCCGGGGTCTCGGGGCCGGTGGCCGGCACCGTTCCCTGCCCCCGCTCCAGCCGCGCCACCCGCCGGGTCAGCGCCTCCACCGCCCGCCGCTCACCCCCGCCGTCATCGGGACCGCGCCGCTCGCACTCCACCGCCGTCAGCCGCGCATCCAGCTCCGCAATCCGCTGTGCCACGGCCTGCCCCTCGGCCCGCTGCTGGGCCGTTGTCGCCTCACCCTCGGCCAGCCGCCGCCGCTCCAGGGCGTCGCGCATGCGCCGCGACCGCTGGCCCGACTCGATGGCCCTGACCAGGGTGCGGTAGTTGACGCCCAGCGCGTGCGCCGCCTTGAGCCGGCCCTCGGCCCGCACCAGGTCGCCGAGTAGTTCCAGGAGCTGCGAGTCCGTCTCGGTCGGGGGCTGGCCACTCATCCCACTGTCCGTCGTCCGCCCCGCTGGCTCGCGTTGGCACCTGGCCAGAGCCACGCCCGCCGGCTGACGCCACCTGCACTTGTGCAATATCCGCTGCAACCGAGCCTTATGCCGCCGTACTTGCCGGCATGCAGCCCGCCGCTCGCATTGCGCCCGGGTACACCTGGGCCACGACCCACGTGCATTTCTGCAACGTTCCTCGTTTCTCTGTACACCCCCATGACATCACGCGGCGTCCGCACACGTGCAGACCCTGGGAGGGGGGCCTGCGCGCAGGCCCCCCTCACAAGCCATTACGTCGAGCCGCGCGGCTCTTCAGACTCGATGGCAGCAACTGACGACTCCATCACCGCAAAGGCAGCGCGTTGGCACGGCAATCGACCCGCAGGCTCAGGAGCGCCCGCCCCGTCCTCGATACCGGGGCCAAGCGGCTGATAGCGCCGCTGGCCACGGCGCTGCTGGTGGCGGCGCTGCTGGCGATCCCGTCGAGCACCCCCGCCCTGGCCCAGGACCCGCCCGGTGCGGGCCTGACCCTCGTCAACGAGCACCGGGATCCCATCGAACGCAAGGACGACGGACGTTTCATTGCGCGGCCCCTCTTCAGCCAAGCGGTCGACGTTCTTCACTACGGCGTGCGCCACCCCGACAGCGGCAACTGGATCACGAGCGTGTATCAGGTGCATGGCGGAGCCACGCGGCGGGCCGACGGCTGGGAGTACAGCTTCGAGTACCCCGTGCTGGACGAGCAGCCCGCGCTTGACCCCGAGCAGACCTATCTCCTGATCCTGCTGGTGGACGACGGCGGCGGAACGCCTCACGCCTTCCACGCCGTGATCCCGGTGTATCAGCCCACCGGCCTGTGGGACCAAGTGCTGGGCGCCCTGGACCCGGAGCGCTGGGCCAGGGCCTTTGCCCACTGGGTCATCGAGGGGGTCCACGGGACCCTCTGCGGCGTGGTGGAGCGCGCCAGCGGCGCGGACGCCGCCACCTGCGAAGCGGAATGACGACGGCATGAGCGACGTTTTCACCGGCACGCCCGCCGAACTCACCTACGACCACGCATTGGTCCGGCAGGCGTGGACGGTCGTCTGGGCCATTGCCTCCGGCGCGTTGGTCGTCATCCTGGGCTGGCTGGGGCTGAGCCTCATCATGAGCGAGCACTTGGGCCAGCCGCAGACGGGCTGGCGGGACCTGGGGCCCCGGCTGGTCCTGGGGCTGGTGGCCGCCGCCACGTCGCTGTGGTGGTGCGCGTTGGTCATCGACGTGGCCCACGCCGTCGCCGGCTTCATCGCCGCGTCGCTCGACGTCACCGCCGGCGACCTGCTCCGAGCCTCGGCCGAGACGTTGCTCACCGCCGTCGCGGCCGGGAGCGTGGGCCTCGCCGTCCTCTTGGCGCTGCTCTATCTGATCTACGGCTTGTTCGTCCTCTACGTGGTGGTGCAGATGCTCCTGCGGCTGGCCCTCATCGACCTCCTCCTGGCGCTGGCGCCCATCACGTGGGGGTTGTGGATCCTGCCGCACACGGCGGGCTGGGGGCGGCACTGGCTGCGCACCTTCATGACGACCGTGTTCCAGCAGGCGGTGCAGCTGATCGCCCTGGCGTTGGGCTTCGGGTTCCTGCAGGAGTTTGCGGGCATCGCCGCCTTCGAGCCGGTGCAGGACCTCATCTGGAAGCTGCTGCTGTCGCTGGCCTTCGTGTACCTGGCGACGCGCGTGCCGACGCTGCTGGGCAACGCGGGGACCTTCGACGCCTGGCTGCGCACCCTCCACTTCGGGATGTCCCTGCCCGGGAACATCGTCCGCTCCGCCCGGGCCGTCGGGATGCTGGCCGGTGGAACCGCCGGCGGCCCGGCTGGGACGGCGGCGGGCGCGGCGCTGGCGGGATCGAGCCTGGGATCAGGCGCGGTCGGCGGCGTCCGCTCGGCGGCGGAGACAACCACCTCGTCGGGCCGTGGCGGGAGCGGCGGAGCGCCCCGAAGCGCCCATGAGTAACCACCCACGACGCCCGACGGCGGGCGATCGCGTCCACCTCCCACCCGGGGAAGGAGGCGCGATGGGCCAGTAGCGCGGCGGCACGCGAAGCGAGCACGCGAAGCGAGCACGCGACGGACGGAACGGCGAGTGAGGAAACACTCGGCAACGAACAGGAGACACACGCATGGCACAACTGACCCAGACCATCTCGAACCTCGTCGGCATCCTGCTGGGCGTCGTCGGCGCGGTAGGCGTCGGCTTCTTCGTCTACGGGGCCTATCTGTATCTGACGGCCTCGGGCGCGCCCCACCAAATGGAGCGCGGCAAGAGCGCCATGTTGACCGCCGTCGCGGGCATCGTGCTGGCGATGGTGGCCTACGGCATCGTCGGGTTGGTGATGAACGCCGTCGTGAGCCCGACGGTGACGCCCAGCCTGCCCGTCCCCACCACCCCCGCGCCCTCCACCAACGGCGGCTAGGCGGCGGTGGGGCAGAAGGAAAACAAACCGGAGCAAACAGCGATGAACGAACACGAAGTCCCGACCCACGTGCAGGCCGAGGACCGCGTCCTGCTGTGGTTCACGTTCCCGCAGATCGTCGCGCTGACGGCGGTGGGCGCCTTGGCCTACGGCGCCTACCAAGTCGTGCCCGTCGGCTCCGCGGAAGTCCGCCTGGCGATCGCCGTCGGCCTGGGCCTGCTCGGCCTGACGGCCGTCGCGGGCAGGATCGGGGGCCGGCGGCTGCCGCTGGTCGCAGCCGACCTGCTGCGGTTCTGGCTGGGGCCGCGACGCTACGCGGGGACCCAGGCCCAGCTGCTGCGCCGCCAGGCGCCCCCGCCGCCGCCGACCGCGTCGGAGCGGCTCCGGCTCCTGGCACGGCGCGCCCGGCGCGGCCTCCGCCGTCGGCGCAAGCGCAAGCCGCGCCGCCGAGAACGGCGGCGCTTGCGGCCCCGCGCATGGTTCGGCAAGCGGTGGCGCAAGCTGCGGCGCACGCCCGGGCACGGCCAGACCACGGCGACCCGGGACGCGAAACGTCGAACGGGCTGGTGGGGCATCGCCCTGGCCATCGCCGTCCTGGCGGCGGCGCCGCTGACCGTCCCGCCCGTGGCGCTGGCCGAGGAGCCCTGGCAGGACGAGATCGAGTTCGAGATGCCCGCGCCGGTTCCCGGACGGCGGCTCTTCGTCGAGGAGCTTCAGGTGACAGACGATCGCGCCACGGTCACCCTGCGGGCAGCCACCGACCTGGACCTGCGGGTGCGGGCCTACGGTGACCGTCGGCAGCCGTCGTTCACCGGCATGGCCTCGCTGGCACAGGGCGAGCGCATCGTCTACCACCTGCCCCTGGCGGGCGCCGCGCCATCCCTCGCATTTGCCTGGGAGGACGCGAGGGGTCAGGCGGGGGCCGTGACCCTGAAAGGGCCGCAGCTGCCCTATCCGCTCCCCGTGGTCGAGGGCGATATCTGCGACGCCCGCGTCGTGTCCCTGAGTTGGAAGCCGGGCGGCATCGAGGGCGTACTGGTCTCCGATTGCGTC
>DAOUKN010000315.1:0-7678 GCA_034421255.1 Chloroflexota bacterium
GCCGGCCCGCCCGCCGGAACGCCGCCCGGGCCTCCAGGCGGGGCCGATACCCCTCCCCACGCGCTCCCGCCCCAATTATTCAAAGGTCTCCGAAGGCGGGGAGCGGGAATCCAATTCGGTCGAATCTCAAGGCGCCCTTGCTATGTGTCGTAGGGGCGGGTCTCAGACCCGCCCGTTCGGGCTCCTTCGCTCGCACCTGCGGACCGCGCTTTGAGCGAACTACCCACCGCCCGCCGTGGTTTCGTAGGCTTGGGCCGTTACGCGGACGGCGTCGGCGGCCGCAGGTGGCCGGCGCGGCGCGCGCGCCCCGAGGAGCCATGGCACACCAGCGAACCCGACCCCGCGCCGAGTGGCAGGAGCAGTTGGCCAAGGGCGTGCGGGACGTCCGTGAGATTCCCGGCCTCACCGAGGAGCAATACCAGCAGCTCGAGGCCATCGACGAGGAATACCCCTTCTTCACCACGCCCTACTACCTCAGCCTGATTGAGAAGTGGGACGCCAGCGACCCCATCTACCTGCAGCAGATGCCGGACGCGCGGGAGTTCGAGAACCCCAGCTTCCTGGAAGACGACCCGCTCGACGAGGAAGACGACATGCCGGTGCCGCACCTCACGCACCGCTATCCCGACCGTGTGCTGTTCGTGGTCACGCACACCTGCGCCATGTACTGCCGCTTCTGCACCCGCAAGCGCAAGGTGGGCAAGAACCCGGTGCCGCGGCCCGAGGAGTTGCAACGCGCCATCGACTACATCGCCGAGCACGAGGAGATTCGGGACGTGCTGCTCAGCGGCGGCGACCCGCTCACCCTCACCGACTCGGCGCTCGAGTGGATCGTCAGCCGCCTGCGCGCGATTCCGCACGTAGAGCTGATCCGCATCGGCAGCAAGATCCCCTGCGTCAACCCCGAGCGCATCACGCCCGAGCTTTGCCAGATGCTGGCCAAATACCACCCCTTCTACTTGAACACCCACTTCAACCACCCGCGTGAGCTCACGCCGGAGGCCGTGCGCGCCTGCGGTTTGCTGGTCGATCACGGCATCCCGGTGGGCTGCCAGACGGTGCTGCTGCGCGGCGTCAACGACGACCCCGAGGTCATGAAGGAGCTCATGCACGCGCTGCTCAAGGCCCGCGTCAAGCCCTACTACATCTACCAGGCGGATCTCGTGAAGGGCACCGACTACTTCCGGACCTCGGTGCAGAAGGGGCTGGAGATCATCGAGTCGCTGCAGGGCCACACCACCGGCTTCGGCGTGCCCACCTTCGTGATCGACGCTCCCGGCGGCGGGGGCAAAATCCCCGTGACGCCCGACCGCATCGTGAGTCTGACCGACGACGCCATCACGCTGCGCAACTTCGAGGGCGGCGTCTACGAGTACCCCGCGCACGGATACTCGCGGGACCACGCGGACGGCGACGCGGCCGCCGGCAACGGCGCCCCCGAGGCAGCCCGCGCGAACCCGATCTACGACTAGGCCATCGGCCGTCGCGGGCGTGACGACGGCACCCTACAGATGAGTCCTATGCGCCTAACCCGACTCGGCGATACCGGCTGGTCGGTGGTCGCTCTGTTCGCCGCGTTTGCCTTCGTCTCGTTCAGCACGGCCGTGATCGGACCGGTGCTCGGACAGCTCGACGACGAATTCGGGGTGAGCTACGCCTCCCTGGGATTGATCGCCGGCATGCAGGCGCTCGGTCGTGGAGTGGCCATGATTCCGGCCGGCCGCGTGGCCGATCGGTACCCGCCGCGTCTCCTGGTGAGCCTCGGCGGAGTGCTGATGGTCATCGGGTCGTTGGCCTCGGCCGCCGCGCCGGTCTATCCAGTCTTGGTGTTCGGCACGGCCGTAATCGGCGTCTCCATGGCGCTGATCTTCACTGCCGGGATGGCCCACCTGATCCGCAGCGCGCCGACCGAGGAGCGAGGGCGCACCATGGGCCGCGCCATGGCCGGCTGGGGGCTCGGTTCGCTGCTCGCCCCGCTTGCCGCCGGGGCGCTCGCCAGCGCCTTCGGTTGGCGCTCGGTCTTTGTCTTGGCGGCTGTGCTCAGCGTGGTCGTGGTGCCGCTCGGGTTGAGCATTCGCGGCGCCCTGCCGCGCCCGCCGGAGCTCTCGCCGGCCGAGCCGCAGCGCCGCTGGGCGCTGGGCCTGACCCGGCGTCTGGTTCCGATCGTGGTCGTGAGCGCGCTCATCTGGGGCAGCGGCAGCGCGATCATGCGCCTGGTGCTTCCCCTTTACGGCAGCGAAGGCGCGCAGCTGACCCCGGCGCTCATCGGCGCCTGGCTCAGCGTCTTTGCCGCCGTCACGTTCGGACTGATGCTCGTCAGCGGCACGATTCTCGACCGGCTTGGACGCCTGACGGTGCTGCTGCTCGCCGCGATTCCCGGCTTGCTCGGCGGCTTCGTCCTGCTCCTGCCCATCGGCCTGGTGCCATTCGTCCTGTTTGGCCTGACCAAGGCCGGCATCGGCTTCTCGATGCCCTTGATACCCGTCCTCGTCGCCGACCGATCGCCGCCGGCGCACGTCGGGCGCTCCATGGGGGTCGTCCAGTTCCTGACGGACATCGTGAACCTCACGCTTCCGCTGGCGCTCGGCGCGCTGCTGGACGTGAGCGGGTTCGGCGCGGTGGGCATCTTCTTCATCGTCGCGTTTGCCGCCGCCGCGTTGATCGGCGCGCGCGTCATCGCCGCCAAGCCGCGGCAGCCGTCGGAAGCGGAACTCGACACGTCAGTCCCGGCCGCCGATCCCGCCTCGCCGCCGGTGGCCTGACCCGAAGGCCGGAGCCAGCAGCCCACGTGGTATCGGCGAATGGCCAGCAATGGCCCGTATTAATTCGCAGGCCGCGATCCGATCCGTTCGCCCCCGTATCAAGCACGGGGCAAGCTCTGAGCTTGTCGAAGGGTCTAAAGAACGGATCGGGTCGCACGCATGCACGGTCTCCCTTCTGATTCGGTGATGCGCTAAGGAATTGCCGCCCCCGACACGATCAACTCCCCGTCACTGAGAATCAGCGACTCGATACGCATGGGAATGCGCGGCAGCCCGGCGTCAACGGTCCGGGTGATCAACTCCAGCAGGGCGGTGGTGATGAATCCCGGCGCGTGAATGTCGCCCACCTGCATGCGGCGGATCGCGACGCGCCGCTCGCTCTGCTCGATCGAGAGTTCCAGATCGACCCGGAAGTCGAAGTTCAGACCCAGGGACATCAGTTCGCCGGTGAGCACGATCACGTCCGGGCCAAACGACACCCACAGTCGCTCGATCGATCCCCACCAATCCGCCTGTCGTCCCCAATCCGAAATCAGCGCACTGATCTCGTCATCCGAAAAGCTGATCTGCACCGGCTGGGACGCCCCGCTGGCGCGGGCTCGGGCGCTCACCACGCCGAACTGCGCCACCTTGTCCAGCGCCCTATCGGCGACCTCGGCCGATACGACGATCTCCGTAAGGTCGCCGCGGTCCACTCGGCCGATGGCGGCAAAGAACCCGACCACGATCACCAGCGCGGCGAATGCCACGATCAGCCACAAAATGAGCACCATCAGCCGCCGCATCTAGGCTCGACTCCAAGAAAGGGTCGATCGAGCCCCGGTCCGGCCGGTTGCCATCGCCACGCCCGTCGCCCGGAATCGCAATCCCCTATGGCCGTGCCGCATCGATCTCGCAATTCGGCTGGAAGTCGCGCCGGCACTATCGTAAGCATTGGTGGCGGAGGCCAGACGCGCCGGGCCGCATGAGCGCGAATGCCAGCGGTTGGCGCGACGCCGCGGCGGTATGCTGCCGGTCGAACTAGCACGGACTCGGTCGAGCCGCGCCCGGCCCACTGCGAAGGGATGCCCATGGTCGATCGCTCGGATGCCTTGGCGCCTGTGCGCCGCCTCGATGACGGCGTGCTCTTGTTCGACGGCGCCATGGGGTCGAACCTCAACGAGTACGAGGACCTCGATCGCGAGGCGCCCGAAGAGGACACGCTGCGCTATCCCAACCACGTCGCCAAGGTCTATGCCGACTATGTGGCCGCCGGCGCCGACGTGATCACGACCAACACCTTTGGCGGCAACCTGATCCGGCTCAAGCGGGCGGGGTTGCTGGACCAGGCCGAAGTGCTCAACCGCCGCGCCGCCGAGATGGCGCGCGAGGCAGCCGGCGATAACGCCTGGGTGGCGGGCGACATCGGCCAGAGCGGGGACTTTCTCGAGCCCCTGGGCGAAATCACGCCCGACGAAATGCACGAGGCTTTCGCCGTCCAGGCCGAGCACCTCAAGGCGGGCGGCGTCGATCTCTTCCTGTGCGAGACCTTCAGCGACATCCAGGAAGTGCAGATCGCCATCAGGGCCGCCAAGGAAACGGGCTTGCCCGTCTTCGCCACCATGACCTACGACATCAACCTGCACACCATGATGGGCGTGGCGCCGGCCGACGGCCTTCGGGCCTGCGAGGAAGCGGGCGCCGACGTGGTCGGCTGCAATTGCGGCAATGGCCCTGAAGAGATGACGCAAGTCTTGCAGCAGATGGTGGACGCCGGACCGACGCGCCCGCTCATGGCGCAGTCAAACGCCGGCGTTCCCGAGCTCATCGGCGGCAAGGTCTGCTACACCTACCCGGCCGAGCGCATGGTCGAGTTCGCCGCGCAGTGGATCGACCTGGGCGTCCGCGTCGTCGGGTCGTGCTGCGGCAGCACCAACCACACCACCAACCTGCTGCGCGAGATGATCGACGGGCGCGGTAACGTGGCGAACGGGGGCTGATCGCCCACCGGACGAGACCGTCGCCGCTCAGCAGCCTCTCGGGCGCTCGTCAAACGGGATCAGACGCCGGATCAGGTTGTCGCGAAACTCCACCGAGATCTCCAGCCCATTCACCAGTCCCAGGACGGCATACACCGCTTCACCGGGCGTGTCCGCGAAGCGATCGTTGGTGTGCCCCGCGGTAAACGCGTCGATCAGCCTGAACTGCGTTTCCCCGGCGAGCAGCGCCAGACCACGCAGGAGCCTGAACTGGTGCGCAAACAGTGCTGGACCGCCGTACCGGCGCGGCGCCAAGGCGGGCGACAGGCGCAGCGCGTCCGTCACCGCGCCGCTCGCCGCCATCAGGCGCACGGGCTCGACCTGCCCCCGCCGCGCGCCATCCGCCATCAGGGCCAGATGTCCGATCGCCGGGTCGAGCGCGAATATCGCGTTGTCGACGCTCGTCAAGAACTCCAGCAACTGGTGCGAGGCGGCATGGTGCCCGACGAAGGGGCATGTGCGTGCGAGCCGCATCGGCGCCGCGTCGACAACCGGGAATCCCACGGAGGATCGGCTCTCCACCGGAGCGCCCAGAATCTCGGCGGTAACCGGCGGCGTTCCCGGGGCACTCGGCTGCGTCCCGTCGGCGGATTCAGTGGTGGTCGCCTCGGTTGCTGTCCGCGAATCAGCCTGGGCCGACGCGCTCGTCGTCTCGCTTGCGCGTCCCGCCACAAATGTCAGCGCCACCACCGCCGCCACTGCCGCGAAGGCCACGGCCAGCGCGCCAAAGCTGAGAATCCTCCAGCGCCCGCTCACGGCGTCCGGTCAGCAGGCGTGCGTCCGCCACGGCTTTGGCGGGCGCCGTCGGCGATTCCCAACGGTGGCCGGCCCGCGCGGACGATCAGTCGATTCGGCGATGGCACCACGCCACCCGCAGCCCATTTCGGCGGATTGCGCCCCGCCAAAAGTATAGGGGCGGCCAGGGATGCTCTGAATGAGTCGACGAACCGAGCCCCAATCCGTTCGCCCTGAGCTTGTCGAAGGGGCCACCGAACGGATTGGGGCGCATGTAGGACCAGGGCACCCGTACGTGTTCGGAGGCTGCCTACAGCCCGGCCGCGTATCCGTCCCGCCGCGGATCGGCCCCGCCGGTCATCACGCCGGTGGACGGGTCGCGAGCCACGCCCTGCATGCCGCCGACGTAGCTCGTGAACGCATCCAGTACCTTCACGTCGTGTCCGCGCCGGCCCAACTCGTCGATCACGTCCGGCGCGATCCGCGACTCGATCCGCAGCGCGGTCCCATCGTCCAAGACGCCGCGAGGGTCCTCGATAGCCTGCTGCACGCCCAGCCCATAGTCGGCCCACTTCACCAGCACCTGCGTCTGCGTCTGGCAGATGCCGTGCCCGCCCGGCGTGCCCAGCGCAAGCACGGGCTCGCCGTCGCGAGTCGTCACGCTCGGGGCAATCGGCAGGGACAGCGGCGCGCCCGGCGACATGTAGTTGGGGCTGTCGGGATGCAGCTCACCCCAGTTCAGGAAGTTATTGAGCACCACGCCCGTCCCCGGCACTGCGATCCCTGCGCCGAAGGGCGATCCCAGGCTCTGCGTCACGCAAATCAGGTTGCCCTCCGCGTCGCCCACCGAGAGTGACGTGGTGTGCTCGCGCGACCCGGCAATGCCGGGCGTCGGCTCGCCGAATAGCTGCGTCCGGGCGCAGATGGGCTCGCCCGATTCCAGCCGCTCCCGCAGCGCGGCCAGCGCGGCCTCGCCCAGCATCTCGTCGATCTCCTCCCGCGAGGCGTTCGCGTTGAGAATTCGCTGCTCGGCGGCCAGTCGAATCGCGCGAAACACGACGTCCAATTGCTCGATGCCGTTGCGCGGCAGCGCGGCGATATCGGTGCCCGCGATGAGCCGCAGCGACTGCAACATCTGAAATCCCTCGGACTGCGGCGGCGGCGTGTGCACCCGCAGTCCGCGAAAGTCGACCGCCACCGGGTCATCCCAGCGCGGCTGCACCGCCGCCAGATCGTCCAGCGAGACGCTGCCGCCGAGGGCCTGCAAGCGGTCCACCAGTTTGCGCGCCAGCCGACCGCGAAACATATCCTCCGGCCCGTCGACCGCCGCCGTCTCCAGCGTGTCCGCCAGATCGGGCTGCCGCAGCACCCAACCCGGGGCCGGCGCCTCGCCATTGTCCGTGTAGATCGCCGACCACGCCGCGTCCCCCGCGCACACCTCCATCGACTCGTCGATGACGTACGCGTTGAAATCGGTGATCGGATACCCGTTCCGCGCCAGGTCGATCGCCGGCGCAAAGACCTCGCCGCGCGGACGCCGGCCATACTCGGCCAGCAATTCGCACCAGCCGGCCAGGTTTCCCGGCGTGCCGACGCTGTGCGGCCCACGCAGCAGGTCCGCGCGCGTTTTGGTCGTGGCGTCATAGGTGCCGGGTACCGGCGGAATGAAGTCCAGCGTGCGAATCCGACCCTCGCTCGCCACAAACAGCGTGGCCACGCCCATGCCGGCCACGCCCGACATGTAGGGCTCCACCACGTTGAGCGCGGCCGCCGTGGCAACCGCCGCGTCGATGGCATTTCCACCGGAGAGCAGCAGCCGCAGGCCGGCTTGCGTGGCCAGGGGATGGGCGCTCGACACCACGCCCCGGATCGACGCAATCAGCGGGCGCGGTCCGTGCATGCGAATCCCTGCGGCCTTCGGGCGGCGCATTGTGTCACACGCCGGATATCACACCGTCGTGCAGCCGTCGGTCATGCCCGCTCCCCGCCTGCGCCGGGACAGGCTTCGCGGGAATGACGGAGGGGTTCCGCAAAGATCTCCTCAAGGGGGAACGGGACCGGAGGGGACTTAATCAGAGGTTTCTTAGGTTGGATGTTCCGTTGCAGCGCCAGTGATGGCATCCCGCCGGGAGCGGCGGCTTCATGACCTTATGACCTTGGCGG
>DAOUKN010000316.1:0-11056 GCA_034421255.1 Chloroflexota bacterium
AAGCTCCCCTCCGCCACGAGCCGGGTCTCGGGGCTCTCGTCCAGCGTGCGCTCGATCCGCTGCCGCGCCTCGTCCGTCATCAGCGTGACGTTGGGCAGGAACAGCAACCGGTAGCCCGACCAGTCCATGCGTGGGGTGACGACGTCGGCCGAGACGCCGTGCGTCCAGAGCGTCCGGTAGACCCCCAGCAGGTCGGCCAGGTAGCGTTCGTGCTCGTCGTTGTAGCCAAATAGCTCCTGCGATTCAGGGTGATAGACGATCCCCACCTCGGCGCGCGGACAATCCAACGGCAGGTGCTCGCTCAGGCCGTCGATCTGTCCGATGGCCCGTGTCACCGCTTCGAAGCGCGGCGTGGGCTCGCCGTCCAGCGCCACCAGGTTGTAGCCGGGCGACTCGAAGCTGAGGTACTCCGGCCGGTGTTGCCAGAACATGGTGCCGGCGGCGCCGTGCGCCAGAGTCATCCAGACCAGCGTGGTCAGCTCGCGCGGGTCGCTTTGCTTTTTCCACGTCACCCCGCCCCGTGACATGCCGGCGTAGATCTCCTCGTTCCACCAGCGCCCGTGCTTTCCGGCGCTACGCGACCAGTCGAATCCGAACGCGCGCCCCGCGATCTGGTACGGGTCTTTCGAGGTCAGCAGGTTGTTCGAGGACATCGACATGCCCCAACTGTCGGCAATGGCTGCGCAGGGCTCGTCCCAGGGCCGGGGCGTCCAACCGGCATGAGAACGCGTCTCATGGACCGGATCCAGGCGCTTGGCCTCGTCAACCGTCCATTGCAGGTGGTCGACGAGGTTCTCGTAGTGGAACCGCCGATACAGCAGCATTTCCACCACGTTGTTATTCGACCGCGGCGGCTCCACGTCCTCCCAGCGGCGATAGCGGCGCAGCAGCCGTTCGTTGAGCTCGTCCAGCGTGAAACGCTCCCGCAGCCACGCCTCGTATCGCGCCAGCGTGTGCGGGCAGTAGCAGGGATACCCATGGCTTTCGCGGCAGAACGCCGACGACAGATTCACTCCGTCCCAGAGGCCCCAGATCAGCAGTCCCGGTCGATCGCGATATCGCTCGACGACGTGCCGCAACAGCGCGCCGCCGTATTCGCGCCAGGCCGGATGGTCGTAGCAGTGCATCTGGGTGCCCTGGGGCGCGGAAGCGCCCGCGCTCGGACTCGCCAGATCCCCACGATAGGTCACCACCCGCATGTCGGGATGCTCGCGGGTGAGCCACTCCGGGCAGGCGCCGTGCGTGGCCAGCGTGAGGTCGAGCCAGACGCGCAGATCGTGCTTCTCCGCCAGGTCGAACAGCCGGTCGAAATCCTCCAGCTCGTACTGGCCGGGCCGGGGCTCCATGTGGTTCCAATAGGTGAAGCTGCGAACGATTCGGAACCCCGCGGCGCGGATTCGGGCAAAGTCGTCGTCCCAGACATCGAGCTTGGGCATCGGGGCGCGGTAGTACGCCACCCCGACTGGGAATGGAACGCCTGGAATGCCAAAGTTCTGTTCCTGCACCACTTGGGCAACCTCCCGGCAGGCTAGTTCTGGGCGCATCCTACCCATCGGGCGGGCGACGGGCTGGAACCGCTGTCGGACCGTGCACCGACGGTCGACCATGCTAGATTGCGGCCGTCTCGCGCTCGTCGTGCCGACCGCGAAACTCTGGCGCCATTGCATGGCTGATCGCCGTTCATCGCAACGCATTCCCCCAACCACGGTGCGGCGCCTTTCCGCCTACTACCGCGCGCTCGGCGCGCTCGTGGACCAGGGCGTGCCGCACGTGTCCTCCAAGGCGCTCAGCGATCTCGCCGGTTCCACGGCGCCGCAGGTGCGCCGCGACCTGGCCTATTTCGGGTCATTCGGCACGCGGGGCGTCGGCTACTCCGTCAACGCGCTGCGCGCCCAGCTCGCCCGAATCCTTGGAATCGATCGTTCGTGGCCGCTCGGGCTGGTGGGGGTGGGCAACTTGGGCCGGGCATTGCTGGCCTATCGCGGCTTTCGCGGGCCCGAATACAAGATCGCCGCTGCATTCGACACCGACCCGGCCAAGATCGGCGCGGTGGTTGAAGGCGTCCAGGTGGTCGACGTCTCCAGCTTCGCGAGCGAGGCGCGGCGGCTCGGCCTGGCCATCGCGCTGGTCGCCGTGCCCGCCGAGGCCGCACAGGCCGTCGTCGATCAAGTCGTGGCCGCGGACGTGCACGCCATTCTCAACTTCGCACCGGCGCAATTGCGCGTCCCAGCCGGCGTCCGCCTCTCGAACGTCGACCTGTCCATGGAAGTGGAGTCGCTCACCCATGCGCTGACGGACGGACGGCATGGCGCGGGCGCGGCCTGATGCGTATCATGAGCGCGGCTTGTGAAGTCCGTCACTAACTGTCAATCGACGAGGGGTAGCAGCGCGTCCTAATGCCGTCCTGGATCGCCGTTGTCATTCTCATCGCGCTCGCGCTCCTCTTCACCATCGGCAGCTTCGTGGGCACGATGGTCCTCAAGCCGCGCCGCAAGGACCCGGTGAAGGGCGAAGCCTACGAGTCCGGCATGCCGCCCATCGGCGACACGCGCGGCCGTCACAACGTCCGCTTCTACATCGTGGCCATGCTGTTCCTGATCTTCGATGTCGAGCTGGCGTTCCTCTATCCCTGGGTCGTGCTCTACAGCAACCTGGACGAACAGCTCTTCCTCTTCATCGAGGCGTTGGTATTCATCGGCATCCTGGGGGTCGGGTACGTCTATGCCTGGCGCAAGGGCGCCCTGGACTGGAAGAACTAGCCCGTGATCGAAACGGCGCCAACCCCCACGATCGACGCGGCAGGCATCGTGAACCGCGTGCGTGAGCTTGCCGGCGACGCAGCCCAAGGCGGTCGCGTCGTTCGGGGCGACCCCGTCGTCGAGATTTCGGCGGACGCCGTGGAGCCCCTGGCCCGGGCCCTGCGCGACGATGACGCGCTGCGATTCGAGCAGCTGATCGACGTGACGGCGGTGCACTGGCCCGCGGACGTCGGACGCGAGTTCGAGCTGGTCTACCAGTACCGCTCGCTCAGCAACAACCTGTTTCTCAGGGTGAAGACACGCGTTGGTGACGGTGGCTCGGTCGCCACGCTGGCCCACACCTACCAATCGGGTCGCTGGCTGGAACGCGAGGTGCACGACCTCTTCGGCGTGCGCTTCGAGGGCCACCCCGATCTGCGCCGGGTGCTCCTGCCCGACGGCTACGAGGGCCACCCGCTGCGCAAGGACTACCCCGTCGAGGGCCCGACATTCCCCGAGGATGCGCACCGCAACGATTTGTTCGGTCACCTGGACCCCGATGACTTCTGGGACGACTCGCCGGCGAAAGCAGGCGGCTCATGAGCGTCGAGACCGGCACCGCCAGCATGTTCGGCGACGTCGAGCAGGTCAGCGAAAACCAGATGGTCCTGAACATGGGGCCGCAGCACCCCAGCACGCACGGCGTGATGCGGTTGCTGATCGAGGTCGACGGCGAAACCGTCACCAAGTGCACCCCGGACGTGGGGTTCCTGCACCGCGGCGTGGAGAAGCTCATCGAGACCCACGACTACCGCGGCGGCATCACGCTGACCGACCGCATGGACTACACCGCCGGCCCGTCGAACAACATGGGCTACCTCATGGCCATCGAAAAGCTGATGGGCATGGAGAACGAAATCCCGCTTCGGGCCAAGCTCATCCGCACCGCGGTCGCCGAGCTTTCCCGCCTGGCGTCCCATCACATCTGGATCGGCACGCACGCGCTGGACATCGGCGCCATGTCGGCCTTCCTGTGGTCCCTGCGCGAGCGCGAAAAGATCCTCTACCTCTTCGAGCAGGCCTGCGGCGCACGGCTCACCACCTCGTTCATGCGGGTGGGAGGGACCGGTCCGCACGATGTCCCCGAGAGCTGGGTCGAGAACGTCGACGCGTTTCTCGACAGCTACACCCTCGACGAGCTCAACAGCCTCCTCACCGGCAATGAGATCTTCCAAAGCCGGACCCGCGGCGTGGGCGTCATTCCCGCCGAACAGGCCCTGAGCTACGGGCTCACCGGTCCTTCCCTGCGGGGATCGGGCGTCGACTGGGACCTGCGCAAGGCGCGGCCCTACGCGGCCTACGACATGATCGACTTCGAGATCCCGGTGTTCCCGGAGGGCGACGTCTACGCGCGATATCTGGTGCGGCTCAACGAGATGTACCAGGCGACGCGGATCGTGCGGCAGTGCATGGAGCACCTCCGCGACCTGCCGGCGGACGCCCCGTCCAATGCGGACCGTCCCGACCTGGTGCCGCCGGACGTGGGGCGCGTGCCCTTTGACATGGAAGCCATGATCAATCACTTCAAGTTGGTCATGCATGGGGTCCAGCCGCCGCAGGGCGAGGCCTACTTCGGAATTGAGGGGCCAAAAGGCGAGCTGGGCTACTACTTCGTGAGCGACGGCAGCGGCATGCCGTATCGGTGCCACGTGCGCTCGCCGTCGTTCGTCAACCTTGGCGTCATGGAGGATGCGGCGGTCGGCGGGCTGATCGCCGACACGGTGGCGCTGATCGGGAGCATTGACATCGTGCTGGGCGAGGTGGACCGGTGAGCAACGAACTCATCACTTTGACGGTCGACGGCATCGAGGTGCAGGTTCCGACGGGCTCCACGGTGCTGCAGGCCTGCGAATCCATCGGCGTCGAAATCCCGACCCTGTGCACCGACCCGCGCCTGGACCCCTACGGCGCGTGCCGCATGTGCGTCGTGGAAATCCAGCCCGGGCCGCCGCGGCCCATGGCCTCCTGCACGATGCAGGCCGCGCCCGGCATGAACGTGGTCACCGACAGCAAGTCGATCAAGGACATCCGCAAGCACGTGATCGAGCTGCAGCTCCAGCACCACCCGTTGGACTGCCCCTACTGCGACCAGGCCGGCACGTGCGAGTTGCAGGACGAGACCTTCGCCCAGGAAATCCACCAGAGTCCGTACGAAACCGTTCCCAAGGCCCATCCGGAGGAAATCCTCAACGAGGTCATCCTCATCAACCACAACCGCTGCATCCTGTGCGGTCGCTGCGTGCGAATCTGCGACGAGCAGATCGGCGTTTACGCCCTCGACTTCGTGCATCGAGCCATCGGCACGTTCATCGCGCCGGCTCAGCACAAGGAGATGGACTGCGAACGCTGCGGCATGTGCATCGAGACGTGCCCGGTGGGCGCACTGCTCAGCCGCCCCTTCAAGCACGCGGCGCGGAGCTGGCAAACCGACAAGACCGCCTCGACCTGCCCGCACTGCTCCGTGGGGTGCTCGCTGCTGGTGGAATCCCGGCATGGCGACGTCGTGCGCACGCGCACCAACGGCCTCGAGGAGCCTGCCAACGGCATTCTCTGCGCCAAGGGCTTCTTCGGGCATTCTTATGTCAACAGCGACGACCGGCTGACGCAGCCGCTGATCCGCCGCGACGGGCGCCTGGAGCCGGCAACCTGGCGTGAAGCCATCTCCCATGTGAGCGGCGCGCTGCGTGGCGTGATCGACCGAAACGGCGCCGATGCCATTGGCGCGGTCGGCTCGCCGAATTGCACCAACGAGGACAACTACGCGCTGCAGCGATTCACCCGAGAGGTGATCGGCAGCAACAACGTCTACAGCCAGTCCAGCGGATTCCACGAGACGTTCCACGCGCTCGCGTCGGTGCTGGGTAGCCAGGCGCTGCTGCGATCACAGAGTGAATTGCTCGAGTCGGACGTGATCCTGGTGATCGGCGCCGACATTGGACAGACGCACAACGTCGTGGGCGCGCACGTCAAGCGCGCCGCGCGGCGGAACGGACGCCAGTTGCTCGTGGCCACCCGGCTGGCCAGCACCCTCGACCAATATGCCGCGGCAACAGTTCGAGTCCGACCCGGCGGCGAGGCCGCATTGCTGGCCGCGCTGGCGGGTCGTGACGACCTGCCGGAAGCCGTGACCGGCGCTTCCGACGAGTCGTTGCACGCCATGCGAGACGCCCTCGCGGCCGCCGGTTCCATCGCCGTCGTGTGGGACACCGGCGTTTGGACGCTCGGTCGCGTCGAAACGTTGGCTCAAGCCGCGGCCGGATTCGCCCAGGCGTATGCGGACGTCCGTCTGTTTCCGCTGGCGGAGCGGGCCAACACGGTGGGCACGCTGCTCACCGGCATGGCGCCCGACATGCTGCCCGGGCTGCGCCCCATCTCGGACGCCGAATCGCGGGCCGAGGTGGAGGCTGCGACCGGCACGACGACGCCACAGGCTCCGGGGTCGTCATTGGCCGCTTTCCTGGACGGAAGTGCCAAGGCGCTTTATGTGATGGGCGAGGACCTGGTCGGCAGCGCCGGCGACCCCGACGCCATGCGCGGGCAGCTGGAAGGCCTCGATCTTCTGATCGTCCAGGACATCTTCATGAGCCCGACGGCCGAGGTGGCCGACGTGGTGCTACCCGGGGCCTCGTTCGCGGAGAAGGGCGGCCACTTCACGAACTTCGAGGGTCGGCGCGGACCGCTCGCTCCGGCCATCATCCCCGTCGGCGATGCCCGCCCGGACTGGGAAGTCATCGCCCGGCTCGCCGCCGCGCTCGGCAACGACTTCGGTTGGCGGTCGCACGAGCCGATCTCCGACGAACTGGAGAGCCTCTGGCGCATGCCGGACATCGAAGGCGGCGAGCCGATTGCCGACCTCAACGGCGCGCTGTCCCAGGCAAACGGTGCGGAGGGCTTCACGCTCGCCACCGAGCAGCACCTCTACACCGCCGGCGTGACCGGAAGGCACGCACCAAGCCTGTCCTTGATGCTGCCGGATGCCGTCGCCGAGTTGAATCCCGCCGACGCCCAGAACCTCGGCCTGGCCGACGGCGATCCCATCAGCGTGGCATCGCACACCGGCGCGCTGAATCTCAAGACCCTGGTCGCGAGCCGCGTGCCGCGCGGCGTCGTCAATCTGCCGGATCGCTTCCTGGACGCGCCTCCGCGGCGCCTCGACCCGACGGGCCCGAATGGGATCCCCGTGCAAGTGACGAAGCGCTAGCCGATGGACGGATGGGAATGGCTGATCGTCGCGATCAAGTGCGTCGTCATCCTGCTCATTTTCCTGGGCGCACCGCTGATTCTGGTGCTGGTCGAGCGCTGGACGCTGGGCCGGTTGCAGTCGCGCATCGGCCCCAACCGCGTGGGGTGGAGCGGAACCCTGCAAACGGCAGCCGACGGGCTGAAGCTCGGCATCAAGGAAGACCTGATTCCACGCGGCGCCGACAAGCTCGTCTTCTGGTTCGGACCGGTGTTCCTGGTCGTGCCGGCGCTGGCCGCGTGGGCCATCGTGCCCGTCGGCCCGGAAGTCAGCCTCGGACGGGACATTGGCCTGTGGGCCGTCGACCTGAACGTGGGCATCCTGTTCTTCCTCGCCATGGGCTCGCTGGGCG
The DNA here is from genome assembly GCA_034421255.1 of Chloroflexota bacterium. Taxonomy (GTDB): domain Bacteria; phylum Chloroflexota; class UBA11872; order UBA11872; family UBA11872; genus JAJECS01. The sequence continues at coordinate 7,391 of DAOUKN010000316.1, forward strand.
TGTACGGGGTGGTCATGTCGGGATGGTCGTCCAACAGCAAATACGCCCACTTCGGCGCCCTACGCGCCAGCGCCCAGGTCATCAGCTACGAGCTGATCATGGGGCTGGCGGTGCTGGCCGTGATCCTCTACGCCGGGTCGCTCAGCCTCATCGACATCGTCGAGCAGCAGCGCGGCCTATGGTTCATCGTCCCGCAGTTCGTGGGGTTTCTGCTCTTCGTGATTGCCGGCGTCGCCGAGACCAATCGCGTGCCGTTCGACCTGCCGGAGGCCGAAAGCGAAATCGTCGCCGGCTTCCACGTGGAGTACTCGGGCATGCGGTTCGCGATGTTCTTCATCGCGGAGTACGCCAACATCATCCTGATCTCGGCCATCATCACCACGCTCTATCTCGGCGGCTGGCTGGGATGGACCATTCCGGGCATGGAGGGCCTCACCGGCATCGTCTGGTTCGCCCTGAAGACCGGCGCGTTCATTTCAATGTTCCTGCTGCTTCGGGCCGCCCTGCCGCGGCTGCGCTACGACCAGCTCATGAGCTTCTGCTGGAAATTCCTCATGCCCATCGGAATCATCAACGTGCTTCTGGCCGCCGGCCTGCGCATGGCGTGGAGTTGAGATTGAAATGCCGCTAGGTTCAGGAATTCTCAAAGGCTTCGCCACCGTCTTCAAGGTGGGCGCCCGCAAGCCCGCCACCGTGATGTACCCCGAGAACGTGCGCGACATTGCGTATCGCTTCCGCGGCCAGGTGGGCATGCGCCGCGACGAGGTCACGAACGGGCTTACCTGCGTTGGCTGCGGGCTGTGCGAAACGGCCTGCCCCAACGACGTGATTCGCGTCGACACGAGCGAGGGAGAAGACGGCACTCGGGTGGTGGACCGCTACCTCTTCGACGTAGGGCGCTGCGTCTTCTGCTACTTCTGCATCGAGGCCTGCCCCGTTGACGCGCTGCAGCGGACCCACGACTTTCACCTGGTCACCGAGGATCGCCGCGGACTGGTCATCGACGGCTTCAAGATGATCGACATCTACGAGCACGATCTGGAAAACCGATCGCTCGAAGACCAGAACATCGGTCCGGGGACACGTCCCCGGCTGTGGTTCGGCGATGACTGACAACCTCCCCGAAGTCATCGCGTTTTGGTATCTCGCCTTCATGGCCGTCACCGGCGGCGTGGGGGTGCTGGCGCTTCGCAACCCCGTGCACTCCGCGCTGTCGCTGGTCTACGTGATCTTCCACGTGGCCGGACTGTTCGTGATCTTGGGCGCGGGCTTCCTGGCCGTGGTTCAGATCATCGTCTACGCCGGCGCCATCGTGGTGCTGTTTCTCTTTACGCTGATGATGCTGGACATGCGTGGCATCGCGCACGAGCGGTTCGTCCATCGACAGATCTGGTTCGCGTTGCCCCTGGCCGCGCTGCTGGCGGTTGAGGCCGTGTTCGTTGGCGTGGGCACGCCCGAGGTCCGCGAGGCCTTTCTCGGCGCCTTTCCGCCGCAGACAATCTCGGACCTTGGCGGCAGCACCCAGGCCATTGCCGCGGTCCTGTTTAGCGAATACCTGCTGCCCTTCGAGGTTGCCAGCGTCCTGCTGTTGGTCGCGGCCATCGGCGCGATCGTCCTGGCGCGGCGATTCGATCGCGAGCTCGAAGCGATGCCGGAGGCCACCGAGGCCGGCGAATCGGGCGAGGCTGCCTCCTGATGGATCTCAACGCTTACCTGGTCGTCGGCGGCCTGCTCTTCTCGCTCGGGGTGCTGGGCACGCTGCTGCGTCGCAACATCATCGTGATGCTCATCTCGATCGAGCTGATGCTCAACGGCGCCAACCTCACCCTGGCGGCCTTCTCGACCTTCCTCGAGGACATGGCCGGCAATGTGATGGTCATCTTCTCGCTCACGGTCGCGGCCGCCGAGGTCGCAGTCGGATTGGCGATCCTCGTGGCCCTGAGCCGCGTGTTCCCCATGGTCAACATCGACCAGCTGGACGAACTGCGCGGATGACCCCGCACTTCCCGCTGCAAGGCGTCGGCCATGTTTGAGGTCGTCTGGCTCATCCCATTCGCGCCGCTGTTGGCATTCATCCTCAACGGCGTCATGGGTCGGCGCATGCCCGGCTGGACCGGTTGGGTATCCACCGGCGGCATTGTGGCGTCGTTCGTCCTGACCGCCGCGCTATGGATCGGCGGCATCAGCGCGGATCAACCGGGCTGGACGTTCTATCCCTGGGTCGACTCCGGGACGTTCGCCGTAAACATCGGATTCCTGCTCGACCCGCTGGCCGTCGTGATGCTGCTGGTGGTCACCGGCGTGAGCGCGCTGGTAGCGCTCTACTCCGTGGGCTACATGGACCACGACGGGGCGAAGTCTAGGTTCCACACCTGGATTCCGCTCTTCGTGTTCAGCATGGTCATGCTGGTCATGTCGGACAACCTGCTGCAGCTCTTCATCTTCTGGGAGATGGTCGGGCTGTGCTCGTATCTGCTGATCGGGTACTGGCACGACCGCCACAGCGCCAACATCGCCGCCACCAAGGCCTTCCTGGTCAATCGCATCGGCGACTTCGGCTTCATCATCGGTATCGTCCTGGCGTTCTTGCACTTCGACACGCTCCGCTACCGCGAGATCTTTGAGGTCATCGGCGACAAAGACCCGGCCATGACCACGGCCATCGCCTTTCTGCTGTTCATCGGCGCCATGGGCAAGTCCGCGCAGTTCCCGCTCCACGTGTGGTTGCCGGACGCGATGGAAGGCCCCACGCCGGTCAGCGCCCTGATTCACGCCGCCACGATGGTCACGGCGGGGGTCTACATCGTGGCGCGCATGAACCCGCTCTATACGGTCTCGCCCGAGGCCCTGATTTTCGTCGCCGCCATTGGGACGGTCACCGCCTTCGTCGCCGCAACCATCGCCCTGGTCCAAACCGACATCAAACGCGTACTGGCGTATTCGACCGTGAGCCAGCTTGGGCTGATGTTCGTGGCCCTGGGGGCAGGTGCGTATTCCATTGCCATCTTTCACCTGGCGACGCATGCGTTTTTCAAGGCCCTGCTGTTTCTTGGGTCCGGCAGCGTCATCCACGCCCTCAACGACGAGCAGGACATGCGCCAGATGGGCGGGCTGTGGCGCAAGATGCCGCTCACCTACGGCACCTTCCTGCTCGGCGGCCTAGCCCTCGCCGCCGTGTTTCCGCTCGCCGGCTTTTGGAGCAAGGACGAAATCCTGGCCAGCGCGTTCCTCAAGGCCGTCGCAGACCCGGGTACGGCGCTTGCCGCCGACCACGGCGCGGGCATTTTCTGGCTGTTCTTCATCGTCGGCCTGGTGGTGTCGCTCATGACGGCGTTCTACACGCTGCGCATGATCCTGATGACGTTCCACGGCAAGCCGCGGAACCAGGAGCTCCACGATCACGCCCATGAGTCACCGTGGGTGATGACCCTGCCGCTCGGCATCCTGGCGGTTGGCGCGGTGCTCGCGGGCGCGGTCCTTGGGATTCCGCCCGAGCACGGCTTTCTCCACGAGTACCTGTACAAGACGGCCGGCATCATCCACTTCGAGGGCGCCGGCGATCCGCCCACGGTGGCGCTCGCCATCATCTCGACGGTGGTGGCCCTATCCGGGGTGGCCATCGCCTACCTTGCCTACCGTCGAGGCGTTCCGATTCCCGACACCGCG
>DAOUKN010000317.1:0-5895 GCA_034421255.1 Chloroflexota bacterium
GTTCCGGGTCGACCGGATAGCCTGCGACCACCGCGTCGAGGAACTCTCGCAGCCGGGCCAGGCTCGGCTCAAAGGACGTGGGCTCGGGATCGTCGAGGTCCCGCATGTCGTACCAGGCATAGCCCATGCCAAAGGGACCGGGGAGCGCGTAGGGCGCTTGGGGGGACACCACGAGCAGGTCGTCGCGACCGAGCTCGTGCGCCAGTGGCAGAAGGTCGTGCGCGTCGGCCCCGCGACCGTGCAGCAGCACGAGCAGGGCGTAGGATTCGGCAACCCTCGAAGGCGGGGCGATGAGGTGCTCCAGCGGAGCCGGAATAGGATCCCATGGTCTGGGCACGGTCATCACCCCCTGGCGGCGCGCCGGGCCGTGGCGCTGTCGAGCTCGTCCATCGTGCCAAGCCCCAGCGTATGCAGGCCGTGATACAAACCGCCGCGGTCGAGCAGCTCGTCGTGCGTGCCGCGCTCCACGATTCGTCCGTGTTCCAGGACGACGATCTCCGTAGCCCGCTGCACCGTCGAGAGGCGGTGAGCGATCACGATGGCCGTCCGTCCCGCCATGAGGGTTTCCAGGCCTCGCTGAATGTACGCCTCGGTCTGGGCGTCCACGGCGCTCGTCGCCTCGTCCAACACGAGCACGCGTGGGTCCAACAGCAGCGCTCGGGCGAACGACACCAGCTGCCGCTGCCCGATGGACAGTCCGCCGCCACGCTCCTCGACCTGCGCGTCGTATCCAAAGGGCAGCGACTGCACGAAGTCGTGCAGCCCGACGGCCTGCGCCGCGGCGACTACTTCGTCGCGCGTCGCCGTTCGTCGGCCATATGCAATGTTGTCGTGGATGCTGCCGCTGAACAGCGTCGGCTCCTGCAGCACCAGGGCCATGCGCCGTCGGAGCGATTGCTGGGTCACGCGGCGCACATCGTGACCGTCGACCGTGATCAAGCCTGACGTGACGTCGTAGAAGCGAAACAGCAGGTTGATGGCGGTGGTCTTGCCGGCGCCGGTCGCCCCCACGAGCGCGATCGTGTCCCCGGGGCGGGCGTGCAGGTCGAAGTCGTGGAGCACCGGCGACTCGGGGTCGTAGCCGAAGTTCACCTTCCTGAACCGGATCTCGCCCCTGATGTCCCTGAGATCTTGCGCGTCCGGGGCATCGGTGATCTCCGGTTCGATATCCAGCACCTCGAAGATGCGCTCACCCGAGGCCAGGGCGCTCTGCAATGTTTCGTAGCGTGTGGCGAGCTCCTGGATTGGGGCGAAAAATCGCTCGATGAACAGTGCGAACGTGGCCACCAGACCCACCGTCAGGCCGGTGGTCCCGTCGATCACGAAGCTGCCGCCAAACCAGAGCACCAGGCCGGTGGCGATGGCGGTGAACACCTCGACCACGGGCACCGTGGCGGACGAGATGGTGAAAGTGCGGAACTGCGCCTGGAGCTGCGACTGGTTGACTACGTCGAAACGCTCGAGATTCGCCGCCTCTCGGGCAAAAGCCTGCGTGATGCGCATGCCCAGCACCGACTCGGCGAGCACGCCGTTGAGCGTCGACGTGCGGGCGCGCATGGTTCGGTACCACCGACGCGCCAGGGCGGCCACGATCCGGGCGCTGACATACAGCAGCGGCGTCACCACCAGGCAGAGCAGGGTGAGCTGCCAACTCAGCAGGCTCATGGCAACCAAGATCCCGAGCAGCAAGGCCACGTCGGCCGCGGCGCCGAGCACGCCTTCGGTGAGCACCTCGCCGATCGCTTCGATATCCGAAACGACGCGGCTGATCAGGCGTCCGGTGATCTGGCGGTCGAAAAACCCAAGCGAGAGGCGCTGATACTGCCGAAAGACCCCCGTGCGCAAGCGATGCAGCAGCTGGTTCCCCAAGCGCGCGGTCAACTGACGCTGGACGCCCAGGGCGATCCCATGGCCGAGCGTCACCCCAGCGTAGGCGATCACGGCGAATAGAAGCACCGTCCCGTCACTCCCCAGAACGCCGTCGTCGATCGCCCGTCCGATGATGATGGGCTGCAGCACGCCAAACCCGGCGACGGCAAGGAGCGCCGTGAGCGCGATGGTCATGCGGCGGCGGTCGGCGGCCAGCAGTCCGAGCAGCCGCCGGGCCACGCGGGCGTCGAGCCCGGAAGCTTCCGCCGACTCTTCGGCAAAGGTGCCGCGGGCGCCCGCGCCGCTCAGTGCCATGACGTTACCTCTGGCCCCGGACGGCGGTTCCCGCGCTTGCGTGTCGGGAGTCTTGCGAATCGATTGCGGAGTGACGCTGCCGCTCGACGAGGCTGCGATAGAAGCCCGGGCGGGCGGCCAGCTCGTCGTGCGTGCCGCGGTCGGTCACGCGGCCGTCCTCGATGACGAGTATCTGATCGGCGCCCTGGACGGAGCTGACTCGCTGGGAAATGACGAAGGTGGTGCGCCCCTGCGCCCGCGACCGCAGCGCTTCCTGGATGCGGCGTTCGGTCTGGGTGTCCACACTGGCCGTCGCGTCGTCGAGGATCAACACCGGCGCCTCGGTGAGCAGCGCGCGAGCGATGGTCACCCGCTGCCGCTGGCCGCCGCTGAGCCCCACGCCGCGCTCTCCGACGACGGTTTCGAAGCCCTCGGGCAAATCTTCGATGAAATCAAGCGCTTGGGCGTCGCGCGCGGCCGCGACGATTCGGTCCATCTCCGCCTCGGGATCGCCATAGGCGAGGTTATTGCGCACGGTGTCCGAGAACAGCATGGCGTCTTGCGGAACGATGGCCACCTGTCGCCGAAGGGTCGCCAGATCGAACTGGCGCACGTCGACGCCGTCGATCCGCACCGTGCCTGCGGTCGCGTCGTAGTACCGCGGAATGAGCTGTACCAGGCTGCTCTTGCCGGACCCCGTGGGCCCAACGATTCCGACGACCGACCCTGCCGAGACTTTGGCGCTGACGTCGCGCAGCACGGGCTCCCGGCGTCCATACGCAAGATCTACGCCGTCGAGCTCAACCCAGCCGTCAACCCGGTCCGGCGCGTGACCGTCCGGCGGTGAGGCAATGCGCACGGGCTCATCCAGCAGCTCGAACACGCGTCCTCCCGAGGCGATGGCGATGGCGATGCGCTGCACAACGAATCCCAACTGCTGCGTCGGCGGAATGAGGCGGGCAAAGTAGTAATAGAACGCCACCAGCACGCCCACGGAGACGGCGCCTTCGAGCGCCAGGCGTCCACCGACCCCGAGGACGATGACCGTGCCGATGCCGGCGACGGCCAGCATGGACGGCATGATCCGCGCGCGAAGCTGTGCGGGACGCATGGATAGGTCGAAGAGCTCGCCGGCGGAGCGGTCGAAGGCCTCGGTTTCGGCGTCTTCCTTGGCAAACGCCTTCACCACCCGCACGCCGTTGAGGTTTTCGGACAGCACCCGGGTCAGGGCGGCTTGCTGCTGCTGGATGCGTTGCCACATGGGCCGCACCACGCTCCCGTACCACACCGACATGCCCGCGAGTACCACGAGCACGGGAACGATCATCAGCGTCAGCGTGGCGCTGGTGAGGGCCATGCCCACGATGATCGCGATGTAGAGCCCGAGAATGCGCACCGTCTCGGTCACACCCACGCCGGCGAACATTCGGGCGCGGTTCAGGTCGCTGACGGCCCGGGTGATGATGTCGCCGCTGTCCACGCGGTCGTAGTAGCTGAACGGCAGGCGCTGGAGGTGCGCGTAGAAGTCGAGGCGCATGCGGGACGCAACCCGCGTTTCGTAGACCCGCATGGTCATACGAGTGAAGAAGAAGCCGGCGCCGCGCACGAATATGAGCGCGGCGGTCAGGCCCACCAGCGCGGCGAGGCGCGCACGGTCGCCGGCGCCAATGCCCTCGTCGATGACGCGCGCGATGACCTGGGGAATCAGCAGGTCCATGGCGGTGGCGATGCCCCACATGGCGAGCGACAGCAGCGCCCATCGCCAATGCGGCCGGACATATTTGAGGATCCGGACGAGCGGCCTTATGCGCGAACCCCTTGTGAAGGCTCTGTGGCCTCTTCGGGCATCGGCGCGCCGTTGGCCCCGTCGGCTTGCTCCGCCGCTGCGGCGGCCGGCGGCGCCGACGGCTCGTCCGGGTGCTCAAGCAGGCGGGCTTGCGCGTGGAGAATCTCGAGGGTGCCCCAGCGCACGAACGTCCAAATCAAGGCGCCGATCGGGATGCCGAACACGATGCCCCAGAATCCCGCGGCCACACCGCCAATGATCACGCTCAGAATCACAATCAGCGGGTTGACCCCAAGGGCGGTGCCCATCACTCGCGGCTTGACGATGTTCTCGATAACGAGCGAGAGCACGGCCACGCTGATGCCAACCCAGATCGCCAGATCCACCCGGATCGTCAGGGCCATCACGATGGGCAGGCCAATGCCGGCGGCAAGGCCGAAGAACGGGATGAACATGAGCAAGCCGGTCGCGACGGCGACGAGCAGACCGAACGGCATGTCGGCGATGAAGAAGATCAGCACCACCGCGCCGCCCCAAATGGTTGACGCCACGGCCTGGCCGCCGAGCCAGCCGCCGAACGTGCGCTCGGCGGAGCGAATGCCGCGGTCGAAGCGCGCGCGCCAGTCCGCGGGCAACTCGCGGCGCAGCCGCTGCAGGTTCGTGTCCCATCCAAGCAGGATGTAGAACGAGATGATCAACGTCAGGATGGCCAGACCAAGTCCGCCGAGCACGGCTCCCGTGGACGCCAGGATTCCGGCGGCGATGTCCTGACCGAGGGTGATGATCTGCGCGTTGAAGCCGGTGACCACCTCGGTCACGGTGTCCTGGGGCACGCCCCATTGCAGCAGCTGCGCGCGCAGATTTTCGAGGATCTGGGTGGCGTTCGCGGCGCCGGCCGAGAGGTTGCCGGCCGCGCGTCCAATCTCGGCGAACAGCGGCGGCAGGATGAAGAACGCGGATAGGGCCGTGATACCGGCGAACACCAGATATACCAGGGTGGCCGCCAGCGCGTGCGGTATCCGGTAGCGGCGCATGAACCGCACGGGCCCCAGCGCGATGAGCTTGATGATCCAGGCGAGCAGCAGCGTCACGACCAGGGCCGCGAAGTTTCCGACCAGCCCCCAAAGGAACTGCAGCAGCCAGATGCTGGCGACAACGATCCCCAGAACGATGAGGATCGTCCGCAGACGCAGGTAGTTCACGCGTGCGCGGGCTTCGCTGCCCGCGAAGGTAGTCGACTAGTCGGCATTCTACCCGCGCGCACGGCGGCGTTCCGTGCTCCCCGCCACCTAGCGCCGAATGACGCGCGGGCGATCCCCGCCGTTCTCAAACTAGAATCGAGCGAAATCCTGCCTGTCGTTGCGTACCCACCATGACGTTTCCCAGCGTGCCTGCCGCGGTCAGCGCCGCCGTTGAAGAAAAACTCGCCGGGCTGCCCGACGCGCCGGGCGTCTACCTCATGCGCGGTGCGCAGGGCAACGTGGTGTATATCGGAAAGGCGCGCTCCCTCCGCAGCCGCGTGCGCAGCTATTTCCGGCGCGGCGACCATTCGCCGAAGACCGTATCCCTCGTCCAGCGCGTGGCCGACCTCGAAGTGATCGTCACCGACTCCGAGGTCGAGGCCCTCCTGCTGGAGAACAACCTCATCAAGGAACACCGTCCGCCGTTCAACGTCACGTTTCGCGACGACAAGGGGTATCTCTACGTCAAAATCACGGTCGATGAGACCTATCCGCGAGTCGGCACGACCCGCCGCATCCTGCGAGATGGCGCGCTGTACTTCGGACCGTTCACCAGCGCCAAATCGGTGCGACAGACGCTCAAGCTGCTCAACCGGCTGTTTCCCTACCGCACGTGCACCATCGACATGGGCACGCCGATCCCGCGGCCCTGTCTGAAGTTTCACCTGGGGCTGTGCATTGCGCCCTGCACGCGCTATTGCACCG
>DAOUKN010000318.1:0-3196 GCA_034421255.1 Chloroflexota bacterium
GGCCTGGACGAAGGCGATCAGGACGCCGTACGTGAGTCGCTGTTGGGAATCTCATTCGTGGTGGGATTCATCCTCACCCCCATCCTGAGCATCGTTGGCTGGCTGGCCTGGTCGGGCGTCGCCTGGTTCGTGGGCACCCGCTTGATCTCACCAGGGATGCAGCAGGTGGAGTTTCTGGAGGTGGCTCGCGCCACCGGATTCGCGCAGGCGCCCGGGATCCTCGGCGTGGTTGGGTTCATTCCCGTGCTGGGATTCATCGTGCAGTTCGCCGTGCTCATCTGGCTGCTGGTGACGGGCTTCTTCGCGATCCGCGAGTCGATGCGCCTGACCAATGGTCAGGCCATCGCGACGATCGTGGTCGGCTCCATCGCCTACCTGATCATCGTCTTGATCGGAAGCGCCGTGTTTACGGGATGGATCGGCACGGCGCTCCTCGGCATCGGCCCCTAGGCGCCGGCCGGAGGTTCCGCCGCCAGCACCTCCGCCGATACCGTCGCCGCGAACGGCTGGAAGGCCTCGCGCATGCGCTGCGCCAGCTGCACGGCCTGCGCGTCGTAGCGGGCGGGATCGGACCACTGCCCGCGTGAGTCGAGCAGGTCGCCGGGGACATCCGGACACATGCTGGGCACGCGCAGTCCGAACACCGGCTCGACCGTATCGGGCACGCCGTCAAGCGCGCCGCTGAGCGCGGCGCGGATCATGGCCCGGGTGTGCGGCAGCTGCACCCGGTCGCTCTCGCCGGCGGGACCGCCCAGCCAGCCGGTGTTGACCAGCCACACGTGGGGCTGGTGTCGCTCGAGCCGCTCGCCCAGCATCGCGGCATAGGTCGGCGGCGGCAGCGGCAAGAACGGCGCGCCGAAACAGGCGCTGAAGGTGGCCTGCGGGTCGGTGACCCCGCGCTCGGTGCCGGCCACGCGCGCGGTGTAGCCGAGGAGGAAGTGATACATGGCCTGCTCGGTGGTCAACCGCGATATCGGCGGCAGCACGCCGAAGGCGTCGGCCGCCAGCAGCACGATGTTGCGGGGATGCCCGGCGATGCCGCCGGGAACCACGTTCTGCAAATGCGAGATGGGATAGGCCCCGCGGGTGTTTTCGGTGATCTCGTCCGAGTCGAGGTCGAGCCGGCGCGTCTCGCCGTCCAAGGGGAGGTTTTCCAGCACCGTGCCGAAGCGCCGCGTGGTCTGGTAGATCTCCGGCTCGTTCTCGGCGGACAGCCGGATGGTCTTGGCGTAGCAGCCGCCCTCGAAGTTGAAGATGCCGGTGTCGCTCCAACCGTGCTCGTCGTCGCCGATCAAGGGGCGCTCGGGGTCCGTTGAGAGCGTGGTCTTGCCGGTGCCGGACAGGCCGAAGAACAGCGCCACGTCGCCTTCGGCGCCAACGTTGGCCGAGCAGTGCATCGACAGCACGCCGCGCTGCGGCAGCAGGTAGTTGAGGATGGTGAAGATGGATTTCTTCATCTCCCCGCCGTAGGCCGTGCCGCCGATGATGATGAGCCGCGCGGCGAAGTTGACGACGATGAACGTGCCGGACCTGGTGCCGTCCTCCTCGGGGTCGGCCTGGAAGCCCGGCATATCGATGACGGTGAACTCGGGCTCATGGTCGGCGAGCTCGTCGGCCGTGGGAACGATGAACAGGTTGCGGGCGAAGAGGTTGTGCCAGGCCAGCTCGTTGATCACCCGCACCGATAGCCGGTAGCGGGGATCGGCGCCGGCGAAGCAGTTCTGGACATACAGGTTTCGTCCCTGCATGTAGGCGCGGAGTCGTGCGAACAGCGCGTCGAAACGCTCCGGATCGAATGGCTTGTTGTGATTGCCCCACCACACGGCGTCCGCGCGCTCCGCGTCGCGCACGACCAACTTGTCATTTGGCGACCGCCCGGTGTGCGGAACCGTGCGCACCACGATGGGGCCCAGATGGGCGATTTCGCCTTCGCCCGCGCGCACGGCGTGCTCATAGAGCCGGCTCGTGGGGAGATCCCAAAACACCTGCCCGTGATTCTTGATCCCGAGCGCGGCTAGCGAACTCGATCGAGGGTCGTCACCTGCATCCGACACGAAGCGGCCTCCTGCGTTGGGTGGCGGGCGCTTGGTTGGCCGTCTCGGCCCGGCGCCACAACCGGACGAAGCTGGCGTCCGGCCCACCGATGGTACAGATTCGCGCGGCTCGGCAATGGTTGCCGTCGGAAAATGCGCTGGCCACAATGCGGAGCGGCGCGTTCGACGGGAGCCCGTGCATGTCGATTCCCATGAGCCAGATCAACGGGATGCCGGTGTCCTCGCCCTACTTTCCGCGTCCGCCCGCGCGCTATCGCGGGCTGTGCGCGCAGACCGTGCTGTTCCGCGCGGACCCGAACCGCGTGGCCGATCTGCTGCCCGAGTGCCTGACGCCGGCGCCCGACGGCGACTGCGCCGCCATCGGCGTGGACGCCCCCTGGTCGAGCCACTACGGCGCGTTTCAGGCCATCGTCGTCGCGGCGGGGTGCCGGTTCGAAGGACAGGCGGGCTTCTACGTGGTGGTGCAGTACGTGAACTCTCGAGGGAGCATTCCGGCGGGCCGCGAGATCTGGGGCACGCCCAAGGTCTGGGCCGACATGCGCGTGGAGCAGGCGGAACGGGTGATGGCCACCACCGCCTCGGTCGGCGGGGTGGATATTGCCGCCGTGCGCTCGACGGCGCACCGGCCGTGCGACCCGGCCGACCTGCCGGACCTGACGCCGATGTGGCGACTCAAGGCGATTCCCCGCGCCGACGGCAACGGGCTGGACGTGCTGCAACTGGTGTCCGGCGGGCGCCAGGGAGCGGACACGGTGGTCCACGTGAGCCGCGCGGGCGACGGGGTCGTCGAGTTCCGCCCGTCGCCGGTGTTCGACGTGATGGGGCTCGAGCCGCGGGAGTTCACGGGGGCCTTCTACGCCGAGTCCGACTTCACCGAGGACTTCGGAGTGGTCGATCGGGACTTTCTGAAGGAGCCGTGGGAGGGGGCGTAAGCGGCGGCTAACCGACCCAACCGAGCATTCTGACGAGCGCCTTCGTCTACCGCAGATCACCACCCGACATTCGGCCTGCGCCACCGTGTTTAGCATTCGTCATTCCCGCGAAGGGAGACCTTTGAATAATTGGGGCGGGAGCGCGTGGGGAGGGGTATCGGCCCCGCCTGGAGGCCCGGGCGGCGTTCCGGCGGGCGGGCCGGCGCGGGA
>DAOUKN010000319.1:0-5855 GCA_034421255.1 Chloroflexota bacterium
GGGCGGGCGAACTTTGGCGCGATGTGGAACGCGCTGCGGCGGCTGGGGCACCGCAACGAGATCGGGGCATGGCGGGCGGCGGGTGAGCCTTCCCTGCAACCCACCGTCCACGACGTCGACGTGCTGGACGATTGGGACCTGTCCTACACGACGCCGGGGTGATGGCGGGGGTATGCCCGCGGGAGCGGGCGGTCTTGTGGTTGTGCGAGCGAAGCTGGGTGGATTCCGGACTTCGCGGGAATGACGAAGCGGTAGACGACTGGAGGCGGTGGGTATGACGGCAGCCGCGACCGATCTATTTGCCGACGGCTGGCTCAGCAGCCCGCCGCAGTACCGCACCGACCTGGACCGTTGCGAGCCGGCCTCGGCGTTGAGCGTCGCCGGCAAGCGGGGGCACTGGCGCACCATGTCGTTCGAGACCGACGACGTGGCCGGAACCATGATTGCGGCGGGGCCGGAGACCGCCGCGCCGGCAGTGAGCTTTCCACTGCGCGCCAGCGGGTGGCACGCGGTGTCGGTGGGCATCGTGCCGAACTTCAAGTGCACCGACGACACCGCCACGATCGCCGTGGCGGTCAAGCTCAGCGGCGACGACACCCACTCGTTGCTGACGCTCGACCTGTCATCGCTGCAAACCCGCCTGCTGCCGGATTGGCACGGTCCGACGGTGGCGGAGATGTTCTGGAAGATCGCCGACCTCACGGACAAGAGCCTCGATATCTCCCAGTTGGTCCGGCGGGTGGCGCCGGGTGACGCGCCGGGGTCGTTCAGCGGTCCGGCGGCGCGCGTGGCCTACGTCAAGCTGGTGCCGCTGACCGACGACGAACTCGAGATCTGGCAGGCGGACCAGGCCCGCACGGACACGCGGCGCCTGTTCGCGCACAACGACTCCCACGGTCCGCACTATCTGTTCCGGCTCACCACCGAAGAAGAGGTGCGGCGCGAGGTTGAGCCCTACCGCGACACCGACGTGTCCCGCATCTACTGGGAGGCCGGCGGCGGCGATCGCACGCGCTTCTTCAGCCGCATCGCCCGCGCCGAGATCATGGAGGGCCAGGAGGACTTCGGACGACGCGGCGACCGCATGCACGCCGAGAGCTGGCGAGACTTCCAACGGCAGGGCGTGGACCCGTTCGACGTGGCGCTGGCGCACACGCACAAGCTGGGCATGGAGTTTCACGCCTGTTACCGCGTGGCGGGGTTCAAGTACCCGCCGCCGTTGGACGGCGCCAGCTTGGGGGAGGTCTTCTTCGACCGGAATCCCGAATGCCGCGGCGTGGACCGGGCGGGCAATCGCACGCCTCGCATGGCCTACAGCTATCCCGCGGTGCGGGAGTTCGTGATTTCGGTGCTGCGGGAGATCGCCGAGCGGCCTGTGGACGGCGTGTGCCTGCTGTTCAACCGCCGCATGCCGCTGGTGGAGTACGAGCCGCCGGTGGTGGACGGGTTCCAGCAGGAATACGGCCTGGATCCCCGAGAACTTCCGGCGGACGACCCGCGCTGGCTGAAATACCGCGCGCGCACGCTGACGGGCTTCATGCGCGAGGTGCGCGCGGCGATGGACGAGGCGGGCGAGGCGCGGGAATCACGCATCGACGTGGGCGCGGTGGTGGCGGCCACCGAGCAGGAAAACCTACAGGACGGCATGGACCTGGCAGCGTGGGTGACCGAGGGGCTGATCGACACGCTGATTCCCTATAGCTCGCATCCGGTCTACGACAGCCACCACCCGTCCTGGACCGACGCGTCGCAGCTGGCGTTCTTCGTGGACCTCGTGCGCGGAACCGATTGCGTGCTGGCGCCGAACCTGATGCCGCGGCACCAGTCGCCGGAAGACTTCCGCCGCCGGGCGTCAACCGTCTACGAGGCAGGGGCAAGCCACATGTTCTTCTGGGACGCCGCGGGCGGTTGCGGCCGGGCGAACCATCAACCCATGTGGAGCGGCCTGAAACGCCTGGGCCACCAGGACGAGATCGCCGCCTGGCAAGCCGCCGGCGAACCCGACCTGCCGCGCACGATCAAACCCCTGCGCAAGTGGGACGGCTGGGACTTTGCCTACGAGACGCCGGGGTAGGAGATTGGCGACGACCACGAGTGCTCCGCCGCATCCGGGCGCGATTGTGAAGCGGCAGTGCCTGGAGCCTCTTGGGCTGTCGGTGACGCGGGCGGCTCAGGGTTTGGGCGTGACTCGGCAGGCTCTGTCGGAGCTGGTGAACGAACGAGCCGGCGTCTCGGTGGAGATGGCGGTTCGGTTGTCCAAGGCGTTCGGCTCTACGCCTGAGACCTGGCTGGGGATGCAGACGGCCTATGACCGTGGCAGGCCCGCGAACACACCGCGCAACTGAAGGTTGAGCGGTTCGCGTCAGCGCTGGCCGCTTTCTCGACCCGGAGCACATCCAGCGAGGACTAGTCCCAATATCTCAGCGGCTCGCGTCCCGCTCCGTCACGACAGTGCGGCTCGCGCTGAATCCTTCGCCGAGGCGCGGTGCGGGTTCAGCCAGGAAACGCTCGACGTCGAGCACGGCCCGCGGCGGGTCGGCAACCTGCCGCTGAACCAACTCCTCGACCGCCGCATCCAGCCCCATTCCCGACGCTTGGTAAGGCTCAATTCGCGCCACGGGAGCGCCCCAGTGCGTGATGAGCACCGTTTCCCTGCGGCGGACCTTATTGAGGAGCGCGTAAAGGTCTCTTTTGGCTTGGCTGACGTTGATGCGTCTCATCACACCAATCAATTGATCGATCACGCTCTAGCCTACCGCCAGGAGAGCTCCCGCCTTTCGGTAACGGTTGACTCGTCGATGTCGAGGCCGAGGCCGGGGGCGTTGGTGGGTGCGATGCGGCCGTTGACGGGTTGGACCTTGTGCTTGAGGTGCAGCTGGCGGATGTCGTTCCACTTGATGAGGTATTCGACGTAGGGGCAGAGGGTGGGCGGCAGCGCGGCGCTGAGGTGGACGTTCACCGGCACGCTCGATCCGTGGAACACGATCGGCACGTCGTAGACCGAGCAGATGGTGGCCATCTTCATGGTCTCGCTGATGCCGCCGGCCCACATGGTGTCGGGCTGGAACACGTCCACGGCGCCGCCGCGCATGTAGTCGCGGGCGCCCCAGCGGGTGTATTCGTGCTCGCCGCCGGCGATGGGGACCGGTGAGGCGGCGCGGATGCGGGCGTAGGCGGGGATGTCGTCGGGCTTGACCGGTTCCTCGATCCAGCGCGGGCGGTATTCCGCCATGCGGTGGGCCATGTCGATGGCGTAGCGCGCGTTCCAGCTGTTCCAGGCGTCCAGCATCACCTCGACGTCGTCGCCCACGGCCTCACGCACGGTGCGCGCCAGCTCCACATTGGCGCGGGCGCCGGGCTCGCCGTCGTCCGGCCCGTGGCGCATGAACCACTTGGTGGCGGAAAAGCCGGCGTCCACCACCTCGCGCGCGCGGGCGGTGACGCGGTCGGGCTCCAGCGAATAGCCCAACATGCTGGCGTAGGCCGGGATGGTGTCGCGCACCGGACCGCCGAGCAGGCGGTAGACCGGCTGGCCGAGCCACTTGCCTTTCAGGTCCCACAGCGCCACGTCGAGCGCGCTGATGGCGAACATGGGCTGGCCCTTGCGGGCGTGGATGAGCTGGCGGTAGAGCTTGTCCCAGATGCGCTCGATGGCGAGTGGGTCCTCCCCGATGACGAGCGGCGCGACGTCGGTGTCGATGACGAAGGCCGTTTGCCGGTCGATGGTTCCCGCCAGGCCGCTGACGCCCTCGTCGGTTTCGACCGAGACGAAGATTGACGAAATCGGATAGGCGCCGCGCGCGTTGCGCTCCTGGCCGACTCCGCCGCTGGCAATGGGGTAGCCGCGCTCGTGCTTGTGTTCGGGATAGACGTCGATGGGGCGGACGACGCGCTCTTCCCACAGCTCGCCGTCGTGGTCAAGCTCGCCGTGAAGCTCAATGAGCCGCACGCGGGTGATGCGCATGGCGGGGTCCAGGTGAGGCCGGCTGGCCGCGGGTGGGGTCCAGTCTAAAGGGGCGGGCTGGCGACAAGGGTGCGACGCGGATCCCCTCACCCCGACCCTCTCCCCCGGGAGAGGGAGCTGGACCTGGATTCCGGCTTCCGCCGAAATGACGGATGGAACGACGGACCGTCCGGCGCCGCGCGTGCGGCGATGCTGCCGTATCCTTGCCGCATGAAATCCCTGGTCGTTCTGGCCGCGCTCGCGCTGGTGGGCAGCTTGCTGCTGGCTTGCGGCGAGGAGGGGCCGCCGGAGGGCGCGGAGATCGCGCCGGACTTCACCGTGCAGGACGCGCACGGCAACGCGGTGACGCTGTCCGGTCTCGTGGACGACGGCCAGGGCGTCATCCCGGTGTTCTACCGGGGCTTCTTCTGAGGGCTCTGCCGCGCGCAGCTCGTGGAGCTGCAGGGAGCCATCCCCCTCTTCGCCGAGGTGGGCTATCGGCCGGTCGCCATCAGCACGGACGAGGTCGAAGGGGCGGCGGACATGGCCCAGTACACGCGAGCGGAGTACCCGATTCTGGCGGATCCCGATCACGCGGTGGCCGAGAGCTTTGGCGTGTTCGACCTGCTGGGTGACGGCGTGGCAGCGCCGGCGGTGCTGCTGATCGGGGAGTACCGCGTGGTGCACTGGCGCCAGGTGGGCGAGGGCATAGGCGACCGGCCGTCGATCAGCACGATTCTGGACGCGATTCTCGAGATCGAGGGCACGCCGGACGGGAGCTGAGGCGCGGGCAGAGGCGGACTGTGCGTCGGTGATGCCCACCCGTGCGGCCGAGCATGAACGTCCTAGATTCCTCGCTGCGCTCGGAATGACAGATAAGTGCGCGGAACGACGAACGGGAGCGGCGAGTACTTGGGAGCACGCAGCCGGACGGGCAGGGCCGCGTGGAACGTAACGGTTGCTACACCGCGCGGTCGTACCGTGCGGTACCGTCGCGGCTGGCCGTTGTCTGAGGCCTTCGCCGAGCACACGCCCTGATGTACGTCATCCGCATCCTGCGAAACCTGGTCCGCCGGAGATTCCGTACGGCGCTGACCGTGATCGGAATCACCATCGGCATCTGGGTGCTGGTCGTGATGAGCTCGATGGCAAACCGCATCAACTCGATCGTCGACGGCGGCTCAAACTACTACCAGGACAAGATCATCGTCAGCGACGCCACGAATCCCGCGTTCGGCCTCGGGTCCACCCCGATGCCGCTCAGCGTGGCCGACCAGATTGCCAACGTCCCTGGAGTGGCGGTCGTGGTTCCCGAAGTCCAACTACTGCTCGATCCCAACGAGGCGGGCGGCGGTGGCTTCGGCCTGCCGGACTTCATCGTCGGCGGTGTCGCGGACGCCGACCAGGGGCGTGAGGCGTTGCAGGTCCGGGCAGCCCAAGGGCGGTTAACGACGCCGGACGACGAAGGGGCGAACGTCGCGGTTCTGGGTGCCGATCTCGCCCGGAAGTTTGGCAAGCGCGCCGGCGACACCATGGAACTGCGGCAGGTCGAATTCGAGGTCGTCGGCGTTCTCGAGCCAACCCTGACCGCCCCGGACACCCTCGCATTCGTCCCGCTCCAGGCGGCCCAGGCGCTGCTCGCCGCCGACGCACCCATTCTGGCCACGGCCGGCCTGGGAGCCGACCAATTGATCTCCCAGGCGACCGTCTATCCGGAAGCGGGCGTGGACACAGAAGACCTGGCCGACGCCATCGAGGCCAGCGTGGCGCAAGTGGGCACGCTGACGGGGGCGGACTTCGACCGGGAGATCACATCGGCGACAGAGATCTTCAACGCCATCGTGATCGGCATCGGCCTCATCAGCTTGGTCGTGGGCGGCCTGTCGGTGATCAACACCATGGCCATGAGCGT
>DAOUKN010000320.1:0-10056 GCA_034421255.1 Chloroflexota bacterium
TGTTCGATGGCGACCTCAACGCGAGGCTGTGGCCGTAGCCTCGGTACGCTTGACGGCCTTGCCGATCGAGCTGTGGTTGCAGGTGGCCGGTGTGGTGCGCACCGGACCGTCAAAGCGCGTCCCGCTACCGCCGAGCAAAGCCGGGTCTTGGACCTCTTCTGAATGACCGTTGATCCTTCGATAGTTCCGGGTCTGCTGCTGCTGGCGGCGGAGCTCTTGGTCCTAGCCGCGGTTGGCTTTGTCGTCGTGCGAGTGGCGCTAGGGCAGACTGACGACCTCTTGGCGCTGGCGCAGAGCCTGGTAGTCGGCCTCACCCTTTGGGGCCTGATCGTCAATTTCGTCGTCTATCTCGTGCCCGGACTCGCGGGGGCGCTGGTCGGTTGGGTGGCAGTGCTCGCGATAGGCGCCGGGCTTGCCTGGCGTGCGCCACACCGAATCAGGGCGCGACCTCGGGCGGTGGCGGCGATTGCGGTGGTGGCGCTGGCGCTGTTCTTGGTGACGATGACCAGCCGCCAACTCGTATCGATTTCCCATACGGAGACTCATTACTGGCTGATCGCCACGATGCGGGCCGGCGGGCCCCACCCGCCGGAGTTGTCATGGCATCCAGGCATGGCCGCCCCGTACCACTATGGCTTTGATCTGTTGGTCGGACTCCTCACGCCGCCCGTTGGGCCCGATCCGGCGTTCGTGACGGAGTTGTTGAGCGCCTACGTCTTTGTGAGCTTTGCGCTAATCGTGGGAACGCTGCTGCTCCGACGCGGATCATGGATTGCCGTCGCCACGCTCGCCCCGCTCCTGCTTGCTGCCGGCACGGAGGCGTTTCTTGGAGTCTCGCCGGGGGCGCTTCAAGTGCCAGTCCCGGCGGGGATTCCGGCGCCTGGCCTGCGAGCATCGCTGGGGACGGTCTATGTGGATGGGCTTGGGGGCCACGTGTCCGTTCCGCCAAACGTTTCGATTCCGAGCTTCCCGCTGGCCTACGCGCTGGCTTTGGTGGTGCTGGAGCGTGCCGCGCATCGCAAGGACTGGCATTGGGCGCGCCACGTGGCATTGGCGCCGCTGGTCGGATTCATGGGGCTGGTGGACGAAGCCGTGGCGCCCATCGCGCTCGCGCTCTGGGTTGGCCTGGAGGCCATCGTTTTCCTCAAGTCCCGGCATGCACGCCCTGTCGCGCGACGTGTTGCGGGAGTGGCGACAGGGCCGGTGCTCGCCGCGCTCCTGCTGGCCGCCGGCGGCGGCGTGATTACGGGTGTGCTGGCCGGGGGATTGGGGGGCGGTCTGACCATTTCCTGGATCGACCATTCGAGCCTCCGGCCGTCGCTGGCGTCGTTCACGGCGCTGGCCGGCGGCGTCGGTCTGTTGGGCTTGGGACCGGTGGTCGTCGCCGGCGCCGGCCTCCTGCTGGCCGGTCGCGACCGTCTCAGCCTGGCGCTGGCGGCTGGCAGCGGCGCGTTTGCGCTCGCGGCCCTCATACTGCAATTCGAGCACGCCCAGCATGACGTCGCCAGAATCGACGGGCACGCGCGAAACTTCGCGCTGCTGGCGGCGATCCTGGCACTGAGCCTGCGGCTGCGTGCCATGCGGCCACGCTGGCGCTACGCGGTCGCCGCCGTGATTGTGGCCTTGCTGACGTGGCCGGCCATCGTCACGCCCGTGCGAACTCTCGCGATGTCAGTTGGCCGCGGGATTCAGTTTGCAAATGCCGAGCCGGGTCAGCCGGGGAGCCGACAGGCGTTCCCGCGTCTCGCTTCCGCACGCGTCGCCGCCTATATCCGCGACCACACTGCGATCGACGCGCGCATTCTCTCGCGCCAGGCGTCAGAGATGTCCGGCGCCACCGGCCGTCCCAACGCGGCCGGCTTCACCCAGGCGGTGCACTCGACCGAGAGCACCGGCCCCGAATACTTGGATGCGATTCGTTATCTAGACCCCGCCGCAATCCAGCGGCTGGGCATTGACTACGTGCATGTCACGGATGGCTGGATTGCCAGACTGCCTGAAGAGGCCAGACGGTGGCTCGATGACCCCCGACTGTTCCAGGAGCTCATCCGAGATGGGTCCGACGCGCTCTTCCGCGTGCAACCGGCGTTCCTCGAGCTCGAAGCCCCGCCGGTCCCGGCGTCCTACGAGGCGCTCCGACGAGCCGTGCCGCCGTCGGCCACGGTGTATTTCGCCCCGGCGACCGAGGCTCTGCACGCCCTCAAAGTCGCGTCGGCACTTCCACATGCCCGCTTGGCCGGTGAGCTGTACCCGGGTCACATTTCCTTGCGCACGGACTTTGGGGTTGTGCCGCTCGGCGACGAGATCCCAAGTTTGGTCATCGTGCCTCTCTGGTTTACACCGTCCATGTTCGCCCCGGAGTATCGGCAGCCGGTGTGGTGGAACGACTGGGTGGCCGCCTATTCGCCGGATGGCGCTGTCGCGCCGGTCATGCCATTCACGCCGCCAGCGTCGCCGCCATTGAGTATTGAGGTGTCCGAGGGCGATTCGACGGACGAGCGCGTCAGGTTCACCGTCTCGCTCACGACCCTTGATTCAGACCAGTGGAGTGGCCAGGATTGGTTGGTCATCCCGATGCATACTCGCGTTCCTGCGTACCCCAAATTCGGTGGACCGGCATCCGTCTTGTGGTTTCCCGGCGACATCGTCTCGTGGGAGGGCACGCAGAGCCGCCGGTACGAATTCGACCCGCGTTCGGGCAGCTTGGCCGTCCGGTCGGAGGATGGTCGCGTGGCCGTGTCTGAAGATCCTGGTGGCACGCCTCTCGGCCCGGGACGCTGGTGCTGCAGCTCAAACGCGCAGTAGATCGCGGCAGCTACGTGGCGCACGATCCGGTTTCCTTCATCCCGGTGCTCGAGGTGGAGATCACGGAAGCTGGTGAGGTGACATATAGGGTCCACGAGGGCGACCTAGGCGTAAGGCTGCGGCCCTAGACCGTGGTCAGCGAGGCGGTCGTATACGCCGAGAGTTTGTCAGTGCAATTCTCTTTATTGGAGATTGATGGTATGAAGATCTGACAAATGGGCGCGGTTGCGCGGGCCGCAGGACTGAGCCATACAATCGCGCCCGAAATACCATGTAGCCCAACGTTCGGGCGCACCAGCGGGGGGCGGAGCATGGATCACGGGCCGGTTCACCGGCGATTCACCCGGATGGTGGCCGTGGCGCTGGTGCTGGCGGCGGTGGGCACTTTGGGCGCGCCGCACCTCCTGCCCGGGGTGTCGGAAGCGAGTGTGGCGCAGGCGCAGATTCCGCCCCGGGAAGCCCCGCAGATTTCCGCCCTGACGCAGCCCACGACCAGTTCCATCGCGGTGATCTGGCTGCCGGCCGACAACACCACCGTGCATTGGCTCTACGCGGTAAAAGCCGACGGCACGGGCGGCCGTTTTCAGCTGGCGGTGCCCGACCCGGCGCAGGGCGCCTCGGGGCAACAGGGCGTCACCGGGACCGCGCACACGACCACGGTTCGTGGACTGGACGCCGGAACGCTGTACTGGTTTGCCATCCTGGGAGTCCGGGCGCCGTCCGAAGGCAGCCCCGACACCTGGTTTCGCTGGAGCAATTGGGGCCGGGCGTCGACGCTCACGACCCCCACGGTGTCCCTGAGCGCCGACGTGACGGTGGCCGAAGGCGGCACCGCCACCCTCACCGTCACCGCCGCTCCCGCGCCCCAATCGGCGCTCACGGTCACCTACACCATCGGCGCCGACGCCGACACGGGCACCGTCGACGGGGACACCAGCGACTACACCGGGACCGCCACCGGCTCGATCACGATCGCAACCGGCGCCACCCAGGGGAGCATTGCGATCGCCATCACCGACGACAGCGCCATCGACGACGGCGCCCGCGAAACGCTGGTGGTGACGATCTCGCTGCCCGAGGGGTCGAGCTACAGCCTGGGCGACCGGGCGTCGGCGACGGTGACCATCACCGAGGGCGTGTGTGACCGCACGGCCAAAGTGCGCAGCGCGATTCTGGACGCGCTGACCAGCAGGAGCGACTGTGCGGACGTCACGGACGCCGACCTGCGCGGCATCACGGGCACCCTCGATCTCGCCCGGGAGAGCCTCACCGCATTGAAAGCTCGGGACTTCCGCGGCCTCGCCGGCCTGAAGGTGCTGCGGCTGAACCACAACTCGCTGGCCGCCGTGCCGGCCGACGGGTTCGACGGGCTTGACAGCCTGCAAGAGCTGTATCTGAACAACAACGCCCTCACCGCGTTGCCGGAGGAGGTCTTCGACGGGCTGACCAACCTGGCCACGCTGTCGCTGAGCAACAACAGCCTGGCTGCACTGCCGGTGGACGTCTTTGACGGCTTGTCCAGCCTCGCCACGCTGCGGCTGAACAACAACAGCACCCTGGCGACGTTGCCGGCGGACGTGTTCGACGGGCTGACGAGCCTCACCACGCTGCGGTTGAACAACAACGCCCTGGCGGCGTTGCCGGACGACGTGTTCGACGGCCTCACCGACCTCGAAGGGCTGTTCCTCGCCAACAATCCCGGCAGCTCCTTCACGTTCACGGCGGCGCTGCAACAGACGGCGGCCACCCAAGTCACGGTGGAAGTCGCCCAGGCGGCGCCCTTCGACCTGACGGTGACCTTGTCGGTCGCCGGCGGCGCGCTGTCCGCCACCTCCGTCAAGGTCCCGGCCGGCAGCGACGAGAGCTCGGCCGTCACCGTGACCCCCAGCGGCGATGCGCCGGTCACGGTCAGCGTCACCGCCGCAAGCTTCCCCGCCTCCGGCGTCGAAACGGGCGGCGTCACCATCAAATACAACGGCATCCAGGCGGGCGTCGGCGTCGCGAACCAGGCCCCCACGGCCAGCGCGGGCGCCGACCAGTCCGTGGACACCGGCGCGACGGTGACGCTCGACGCTTCGGGGAGCAGCGACGCCGACACCGGCGACACGCTGAGCTATCGCTGGGAACAGACCGCCGGCGCCACCGTCCCGTTGAGCAGCGCCACGGCGTCCGGCCCCACGTTCACGGCCCCGTCGAGCGCGGCCACGCTGACCTTCCGGGTCACCGTCATCGACGGCAAGGGCGGCAGCGACCGGGACACGGTGACCGTCACCGTGTCGGCGAACCAGGCGCCCGGCTTCACGTCCAACGCGACCTTCAGCCTCCCGGAGAACACCACGGCCGTCGGCACCGTCACCGCCACCGATCCCGACGCCGATGACAGCGTCACGGGCTACACCCTCAGCGGGACGGACGCGGCCTTGTTCGCGATCACCACCGGCGGCGCGCTCTCGTTCAGCGCAGCCCCGGACTTCGAGGCTCCCAAGGGCGGGACGGCCCATGACTCCAACAGCTACACGCTCACCGTCACCGCCACCGGCGGCACGGGCGACCGCGCCCTCAGCGCCACCCAGGACCTGACGGTCACGGTCACCGACGTCAACGAAGCGCCCACGATCACGTCCGACGCGACGTTCAGCCTCGCGGAGAACACCACGAGCGTCGGCAGCGTGGTCGCCGCTGATCCCGACGCGGCGGACAGCGTGACGTTCGCCCTCAGCGGGACGGACGCGGCCTTGTTCGCGATCACCACCGGCGGCGCGCTCACGTTCAGCGCAGCCCCGGACTTCGAGGCTCCCAAGGGCGGGACGGCCGATGACTCCAACAGCTACACGCTCACGGTCACCGCCACCGGAGGCACGGGCGACCGCGCCCTCACTGCCACCCAGGACCTGACGGTATCCGTCACCAACGTGAACGAGGTGCCAGGGATGCCAGCAGCCCCCACCTTCGGGACAATCACCTCCACCAGTCTGGTGGTGAACTGGCAGGCCCCAGCGAACACCGGCCCCGCCATCACCGACTACGACGTGCAATACCGCGAGACAGGGACGACTTCGTGGTCATCCTGGTCGCATAGCGGCACGGGACGCACGACAACCATCACGGACCTTGCAGCCAACACGCAGTACCAGGTCCAGGTGCTAGCGCAGAACGCCGACGGAGAGAGCGCCTGGTCAGAGACAAGCACGGTCACGACGGCGGCTGACCTGACGCCGAGCTTCGGCTCCTCCACGATCAGCGACAAGTCGTTCTCCGAGGACGAGGCCATCACCGCCTTCACGCTACCGGAAGCGACGAGTGGGAATACGCCGCTGACCTACAGCGTGTCGAGTCTCCCTGCCGGGTTGAGTTTCACGGCATCGAGCCGTCAAATCAGCGGGACGCCGACGACTGCGGGGAACACTGTCATCACCTACACGGTCACCGATGCGGACGGCGACACGGACACGTTGGATTTCACGATCACGGTCACGGCGGCTGGGGCTCCTGGCACGCCAGGCACCCCGACCTTGACGGGTACCCCGACGTACACGTCCATCGAACTTACCTGGACCGCGGCCAGTGCCGGCGACTCACACATCCTGCGCTACGACGTGCAGTATCGGGAATCCGGTGCAACGACGTGGACCACGGCTGGAGGTTCGGACGCCAACCTGACCGAGCGCGTGCACGGGCTGACGGCCTCCACAACCTACGAGTTCCGGGTGAGTGCTGTGAACAGCCAGGGCCGCGGCCCGTGGTCGGGCATCCGCACGGCAACGACGGCCGCGAGTTAGCGCGACCCCCGTGGACGGCATGATCAGCGTCAACGCGCCGTAGTCGCCCGAGGTAGTGGGCAAGTTTGATCCGCTAGCTGTATTGACCACAGACGTGTGAGACACGGCTCACCGGCGAGCGACCGTCGACCGAGCCGTCGACGGCGCAGGACTTACTCGGATGCGGGGCTGCCGTGGGTCGACCCCTACGCCGGTGACCTGGAAGCCCTGGCGGAAACCGAAAGGATACGGGGTCTCGTCAGCGTGGCGCAGCTAGGCGCGCAGAAGAGTCAGACCCCATTGCCGGACAACGAGTCGGTTGACGCCGCGAACGTCGTCACGCTGCGCGCCGCGACCGCCACGCAGGTCCGCGAAATGCCTGTCGGAGGGGTGTAGCCGGGCGGAGCCGCCGAGAGAATCCCTAGGCAAGACAAGTCCCACGGCATTCAGGAGCCCCAATCCGTTCGATTCCCCTTCGACAAGCTCAGGGCGAACGGATTGGGGTGGCGCGCTTGGCCTTATTCAGGCCTCTCCTACAGGATCTGGTCGAGGAAGAGCTGGGTGCGTTCTTCCTGCGGGTCGTTGAAGATCTGGCTGGGAGGGCCAAGCTCGACCAGCGCACCTTCGTCGAAGAACGCCATGCGGTCGGCAACCTCGCGGGCGAAACCCATCTCGTGGGTCACGCAGAGCATGGTCATGCCGGAAGCGGCCAACTCCCGCATCACGTCCAGCACTTCCTTGATCATCTCCGGGTCGAGCGCGGACGTCGGCTCGTCGAACAGCATGATCTCCGGTTGCATGGCCAGGGCGCGGGCGATGGCGACGCGTTGTTGCTGCCCTCCGGAAAGCTCCGCCGGGTATTTGTTGGCCTGCTCGGGGATGCCGACGCGCTCGAGGAGCTGAAGCGCGGTCTCTTGTGCCTCATCCCTGGGCATGTGCCGCACCCGCTGCGGCGCCAGCATGATGTTGTTGAGGGCGGTCATGTGGGGGAAGAGGTTGAACTGCTGAAACACCATGCCCACCTCGCGCCGGATGGCATCGAGGTTGCGCACGTCGTTGGTCATCTCGATACCGTCAACCACGATCCGACCCTGCTGGTGCTCCTCGAGTCGGTTGATCATGCGAATGAAGGTGGACTTTCCCGATCCCGACGGGCCGAAGATGACGACCACCTCGCCCCGCTTGACCCGCATGCTGACGTCGCGGACGGCGCAGAAATCGCCGAACCACTTGTGGACGCCTTCGCAGACGATGATGTCGTCGCGCTGCTCGAGCGGCAGCTCGAGGATTGCCGCATTGTCTTCCGGCATGCCGGTGGAACCGTTCGTCTGACTCGTTTCCGCCATGGTCAATCTCCCGCGCGGGCCGCCCTAGCGTTGGCCCACGCCAAGCGCGCGTTCAATGCGCCGGCTGACATACGACATCGAGAAGCAGAAAATCCAGAACACGAGAGCTATGAACAAGTAGACCTCGCGACCGTTGTCGATGAATTCCAGGTTCGACTGAATTGTGACGCGACCCATTTCCACGAGGTCCAGCATGCCGATGATGAAGACGAGGCTGGTGTCTTTGAACAGGCTGATGAACTGCCCCACGATGGCCGGAATGATGTTTCTGAGTCCCTGCGGCAGCGTGATGAGCATGGTGGTCTGCCATCCGCGAAGCCCGAGCGCACGGGCCGCTTCGGTTTGTCCTGGGGCGACCGCGGCCATGCCGCCGCGCACGTTCTCGGCCATGTATGCGGAGCTGAAGAGCATGATGGTGATGGCCGTCAGGTAGAGCGTGTCGATCTTGATGTTCTCGGGGAACGTGAGCGGCAGGATGTGGCGCGACATGAAGAGCAAGGTGATGAGCGGAACGCCCCTGATGATCTCGATGAAGGCGATGCAGGCAAACTTGACCACCGGCAGATTGCTCTGCCGTCCAAGCGCCAACCCGATGCCGATGGGCATCGATGCGCCGATGCCAAAGAGGGCCAGCAGCAGATTCAGCAGCAGCCCGCCAATGGTGCGCGTGTTGACCGGTTCCAGGCCGGGCACGCCTTCGATGCCACGGATCAGCAGCAACGCGACGAACACCACGATGAGCGCGGCGCCGACCATGCGTCTGGAACGCCCGGCGACGAGGCTCGGCGCCAGCAGATAGCCCAGGCCGATGGCCGCCGGGATCGCCAGCACGAGGATTCGATTGACGACGTCCAAGCCGTGCGGGATCACGCCCACGATCACGGCCACGGCGCCCAATCCCACCGCGAAGCCGCGGGCGGTGCCACCCCATGTGCGCCAGGAGATTCCCAGCAAGGCGCTGATCAGGAGCACGGCGACCTGGGGTCTCCAGATCCCGTCCTTCGGATAGAGCCCCACCAGGTAGAGCTGAACCCGGCTTGTGATGACCTCCCAGTCGGCGGTGACGATCACCCAGCCGATGAGGCTGATCAGCGCCCAACCCAGCACGACGGCCAGGACGATGGTGACCAGGCTGTTGGCCCAGGAGCTGAAGAGGTTCTTGCGCAGCCATCCCACGTAGCCCACGGTCATGGGCGGAGGAGGCGGCGGCCGTCCCATGGCCCCTGCGGTGACGGCGCTCATGTGCCCTTGAACCTGATGGCGCGGTTATAGAGATTGCCGATCAACGAATAGGTCAGGCTCATGGCGAGATAGGTGAGCATGACGACCAATATCAATGAGATGGCCGGCGCGGTCTGCGTCATGGTGCTTGCCACGCTGACGAGATCGGGATAGCCGATGGCTGCCGCGAGGCTGGAGTTCTTGGTGAGATTCAAGAACTGGCTAATCGTCGGCGGGATAATCACTCGCAGGGCTTGCGGGAAGGTGACGTGCCGCAACGTGAGCATGCCTGACAGGCCCACGGATCGCGCCGCTTCCGTCTGCCCCTTGCTGACGGACTGAATGCCGGCCCTGACGATCTCGGCGATGAACGATGAGGTGTAGATGACCAGCCCCGCGAGCAGCGCCGTGAAGCTGCCACTGAGCTCGGCGCCGCCTTGCGGTCGTCCGAACCTGCCTTCGGGCGTGGGAACGTCGATGGTCATTGGCCCGAGGATGAGCAGGGCGATCACGCTCACGCCGATTGCTATCGCGAGTCCGGCAAGAACGGGATAGCTCGGCTTGCCGGTCTCGGTTTCGCGCCAATGCAAGCGACGGGCCACGATCACGGCAACGACGATGCCGATGACGGTTGCCAGCGCCCAGGGCCAGAAGCCGTCTTGCGGCACAGGCCATGGCAGGTTGAAGCCGCTGTTGCTGAGATAGAAGGCGTCGAAGGCAATGTAGCCCTCGCGCACCGTGGGCAGGCTCAGAACGATGAGGAACCAAAACAGCAGCTGAACCAGCAGGGGAATGTTGCGAAATACCTCGATGTAGACGAGGGCGATCCGGTTCAGCAGCCAATTCGGCGAAAGTCGGGCGACACCGACGAGAATGCCGAGCAGGGTGGCGAGAATGACCCCCAGCACCGAGGCCTTGACGGTGTT
>DAOUKN010000321.1:0-2784 GCA_034421255.1 Chloroflexota bacterium
ATGGCCTACGGCGACATTGCGCTCCACGACCGGTTCCTGCGGCAGTTCATCACCACCGACCGCGGCGACGGCAGGCTGCAAATGGTGTTTCCGCGGGACAATCCGACGAACCACTGCCACCCGCAGTTTCTGCTGCAGTGGTCCACGCGCATCCGCGAGCACTACGAGTACATCGGACGGCGCACGCTCTTGGAGCAGACCTACCCAAGCGTGCGGAGGCTGAACGACTGGTTCGAGCCCTACCGCGACGACATGGGCCTCCTGCGCGACATTCCCGAGAACCAATGGATGGACTGGACGCCGGTTGACC
This sequence comes from Chloroflexota bacterium, assembly GCA_034421255.1. GTDB lineage: Bacteria > Chloroflexota > UBA11872 > UBA11872 > UBA11872 > JAJECS01. The sequence continues at coordinate 311 of DAOUKN010000321.1, forward strand.
TGCGGGGCGCGAACTTCAGCACAAATGCGCTTTATGTCAACTCATTGGAAGACGGCGCCTGGCTCGCCGCCCATATGGGGCGGGAGGACGACCGGGCCCGCTGGCAGGGCATCGCCGACGAGGTGCGCGCCGCACTGCGGGAGCACTTCTGGAATCCCGATCTCGGCGTGTTCGAGGACTCCCACTACCGCGGCGAACTCACCGGCGTGACCGGCGAGCTTGCGCAAGGATTCGCGCTGCTGTACGGCATCGCCACGGACAATCAGGCGGTGCGGGTGTGCGAGAGCCTGGCCGGGCGCGGAACCGAGCTGTTCGAGGCGTCGCCGCTCTGGTATCCCTACGTGCTCGAAGGCATGCTCGCGCGGGGTTTCGGGACTGACGCGCTGCGGATCATTCACAACCGCTATGCCTGGATGATGTCGGCCCACGACAACCCGACCCTTTGGGAAGGCTGGGACCCGTTCACCGCTGGCTCGGCGATCAAGACCGACGCGGATTTCGAGCTCCGGCACACCGCGCACAAGGTCCGACCGGCGGGCGTGCGCAGCCTGGTGCACTCGGGAGGCGTCTACGTGGGCTGGGTGCTCTCGACGCAAGTTCTCGGTGTCCGCGCCGCCGCTCCGGGCATGTCGCACCTGCGCGTGCATCCGCGCACGGGCGACCTGGCCTGGGCCCGCGGGACGTTTCCCGTACCCGGCGGCGACGTGCACGTCGAATGGCGACGACGCGCCGGCGCGACGCAGGTGACGTTGGACCTCCCCGACGGCCACACGGCGGATGTCGTGCTGGACCGCGCGAGCGACGCGCAGCGGGTGGTCAGGCACAACGGACAACAGGTGGGGAGCCCGTCAAACGGCGCGACGGTGGAGGTCGCTGTGGGACCCGGCCGTCACACGGTCGAGCTGAGCGCGGAATAGCCGACGTGATGTCGATCTTTCGCTCGCCGCGCTCGCCCACGCGCAGACTGACCCAATAGGCGACAATGGGGCTGTGACTCAGGCTTTGGTGAACGCCTTGGGCCAGGAGCGCTTTCCGATTCGAACGGTTTCACATCCGGTGATGATCGCCCTGATCATCGCCGCAGCCGCAATCGTCACCGTGGCGTGCGACGTCGGCGGCGACGAACCGGCCACGCCGACTCCTGAGCCGGCTCCGGCCGCCACGCCCACGCCAACGGCGCCGCCCGAGCCAACCGCAGTCCCAACCCTCGGCCCCGAGGAAGCCTATCTGGCATTCATCCGCAGCACGGTCACCACGCTTCGCGCGATCGCGCCCGAGGCCCACAACCTCCTGAACACTCCGCGCATGGACGACGGGTTCTGGAACGTCGAGATTCGGGAAATGGCCGCCGGGCTGTCCAGCATTTTTGATCGCCTGGTCGGGAAAGATCCGCCGGATGACTGGGTGCGCTATCACCTGACGCTGGTGTCCGCGCTGGGATCGACGGCGGAAAACGTGACGCTGGTCGTGACCTCACTGAACGGGCTCGACTTTCAGACCTTCACCACGGCGCTGGGCCTGAGCTTGCAGGCAATTGACCGCCTCCTGGAAACTCTGCAGGAGTACGAGACCCTCGACCCCGGCGCCGTGCCGCCGATGCGAACGCCGGCTGCTCCGGCCACAGGTTGAGCCGCCCTACGTTTCAGGCGCCTTGCAACTCCGGAAAGTACGTCGCCTAGAAGCCGCGGTCGCGGGTGAGGAATGGGTCCGCTCTGATCACCGGCCCCTGATTTCCTCGATGTACTCGTCAACGCTGACACCCTTGCCAAGGGCGTCAGCGCCCAGGATTCCGGACATCCGGTCCACGGGGTGCTCGGCCGCCGTGCGTTTGCGGATGAGCAGGCCCTGGTCGGTCGGAATGAGATCGACCCCAACGCCGGGGTGCAGCCCATAGCGATCCCGCAAAGGCTTGGGAATGGTGACCTGTCCGCGCTTCGAGATTCGCATGGCCCGTCCATTATGAAGCGCATCCGTTGGCAGCGGGCCATAGTGGCCCCTCATTCCCAAAACGAGGGCGACCCTTGAATGAAAAACTTGGGATGGTTCGCGAACCGACTCTATCCGAGGGACGGCAGATTCAGCGGCAGCTAGATTCCCGCCCCGTATCGAGTACGGGGCAGGCTCTTCGCGCGAATGACGGAGGGGTTGCGCAAGGGTCTCCATCGACGAGAATCCAGACCCCGCGCCCGGACACCACTCATACCCGTGGCCGCCGCTCAATCGAAACCCGTGACTTCCAGACTGGGAACCTCACGCCATCTGCTTGCGGAACGGCATTTCGAGCCCGAACACCGCCATTCGTCGTCGATAGAATCGTGTCCCCGCGGTGATCGATTCCCGCGAGCAACCGGCGCGAAAGGCTCGTGACATGCGTCAGGTGGTGAAGCCCGTCGGGGCCGCGACGGTCGAGCTCGCCGAGGTTCCGATTCCCGAGGCGGGCCCTGGGCAGCTGCGCGTCAGGGCCGTGCGGAGCC
>DAOUKN010000322.1:0-7834 GCA_034421255.1 Chloroflexota bacterium
ACCTGGCCGCATTGCGCGCTGGCGAAGAGATGGCGGCCCACCTCGGCGAAGACGCGTTCGCCGCCGAGTGCCGCCGCCTGTTCGAGCAGGGCCGCGTCTGGATCGACGCTAACCTCTTCAACGGCGACTACTACGAGCACCAGATCCGGCCCCAGCCCGACCGCTCACGCATCGCCCTGGGCCTGAGGCGGCCCGAGAAGTACGCCGCGCAGAACCTGGAAGCCCCCGAGCATCAGGTCGGCAACGGCTGCCTCGTCGGGCAACTCGTCGGCCAGGCCGCTGCTCGCCTCAGCGGCCTCGGTTCGCTGCTCGATCCCGACCACGTAGCCGCGACGCTGCGGTCCATCATGCAGTTCAACTTCCGCCCCTCCATGCGGGGCCACGTCAACCACTTCCGCAGCTACGCCCTCGCCGACGAGGCGGGCCTCGTTATCGCCGCCTACCCGCGCGGCGACCGCCTCAAGCGCCCGTTCCCCTACTGCAACGAGGTCTGGTCCGGCCTCGAATACACCGCCGCCGTGGGCATGCTCCAGGAAGGTCAGCCGGACTCCGCGCTGCAGGTGATCGAGGCCGTGCGCGCCCGTCACGACGGCGCCCGGCGCAATCCCTTCGATGAGCCCGAATACGGCCATCACTACGCCCGCGCCATGGCCGTCTGGGGCGCGGTGGTCGCCGTTTCCGGATTCTGCTACTCCGCCGTTCGCGGCGAGATGCGCTTCGCCGCCGCCCCCGGCACGGTCTTCTGGTCCAACGGCTCCGCCTGGGGCACCTGCACCCGCACACCCGACGACCGCGGCTGGCACGTGCGCCTCGACGTCATTGGCGGCGAAGTCCGCCTGCGCACCTTCGAGCTCACCGACGCGGGCCGGGTCGAACTCGATCCGGCGCGGTCAGTCAGCGCGGGCGAGCACCTAGCAGTGCACGTCGCGGGCTAGCATCGAATGGATGTTCGATTGCCGGTAGCCATTGCTGATCGCACCTTTAGGTGCGATAATTCACCGTGACCAGCCGTGAGTTTGTCAGGCGGGCACGGAGGTATGCCCGCGCGACGGGGCAGGAATCCCACTTCGACCCGGCTCACGGCAAGGGCAGCCACGGCCGTCTCTACATCGGTTCCCGCTTCACCACCGTCAAGCAAGGGGAGCTGTCGAAGGGCCTGGTGGCTGCGATGCTCCGGCAATTGAATATCGACCGAGAGGACTTCTGAACCATGCTCTACGCCTATCCCTGTGTTCTCACGCCTGCGGATGATGGAAGCCTCGTCGTCACCTTTCCAGACGTGCCGGAAGCCATCTCGGGCGGTGCAGACCGTTCCGAAGCGTTGGCGATGGCCGAAGACGCCCTGGCCACAGCCCTGGCGGGCTATGTCCACCAAAAGCGGGACATCCCTGCTCCCAGTGACGCGGCAGCCGGTCAGGAGCTAATCCCCGTGTCGCCGGTCGTGGCCGCCAAGCTCGCCCTGTATTCGGCCATGCGCGCGCAGCGCATCACCAAGGTCGAACTCGCCCGCCGGCTAGGCATCAGCGAGTCGGCGGCCCGCAAGCTCACCAATCCGGACCACCGATCCCACGTCAGCCAGGTCCACAAGGCTCTTCGGGCCGTGGGACGCAGCCTACGGGTCGAGGTCACCGCGGCCTGAATTCCGTCGAGACATGGCGTCGATAAGGATCGCGGAGAGCAGATTCCCCGCCACCTGTAGCGGCCCGGACGTCACGGGCATCTTGGCGGTGCCGGACGACGCTTTTGCGTTGATGGCCCTTGGCCACGGCGCGGCAACTCCGATCCGCGAGCCGCTCATGGTGGAGATGTGCGCAGCGGTTGCCGACCGCGGTGTCGCAACCTTTCGCTTCAACTATCCCTACAGCGAGCGGTCTGAGTCCGAGTACTCAGAGGACCTGATCGACCCGCTCGATGTCCTCCTCGCCACGGCAATCTCCGCCAAGCGTGCGGCGCAGGCGCTCGCGCTCGATTTACCGTTGTTTCTCGGAGGGCGCTCGATGAGCAGCCAGGTCATGTCGCTGGCTCTTTCAAGTGAGCATTGGCCGGACGTCAGCGGCCTGGTGCTCTACGTCTTCCCCATGCGTTGGCGCATCGTCCTGAAGGACACCGTCAGCCATCTGCGGCACGTGCCGGCACCGATGCTCTTCGTCCAAGGCGGCTGCGATGAGGAGTTTGCCGATCTCGGGGAACTTCAACCGGTGCTTGACCAACTCGGAGCCCGCGCGAGCCTGCACGTAATTCGAGGCGCCGACCATTCCTTCAACCTGCCGGCCGAATCCGGCCGGACAAGGGCAGATGCGATTGCGGAGGCCGCCTCGGTGACGGCCGACTGGATGCGCGAGCGGCTATAGCAAAACAAGAAGGCCGAACCGCCGCCCCTTTATCTCACGCCGGCACCAGAATCTCGTCGGTGACGTAGCGCCCCAGCGCGCCGGTCGAGACTAGGGATGCGCGGCCAGAATGTCGGCTTCCACGTCATGTTGAGGTCACTTTTGCGGCATACATATGCCACAATCAATGACAGACGGCCCTTGAGGTGACCATGACAATGCTCGCAGAGCGCCTGGGACAGGTGGCTACGCAAGCGCGACTTGATCAGGTGGACCTGGCCCGGCTCCTGGGCGCGAGCCCTCGCACGGTGGCGCGTTGGCTCCAGGAAGAGACGGCGCCGCGGCGCGATACGCGCGAGCGCATTCTGGAACTCGTCGCGGTGTTGAACGCCTTGTCGAAGACCGTCCACGGGCAGGCTGCCTACGACTGGCTGTATTCGCCCATTCCCGCCCTCGAGCATCGGAAGCCCGCCGACCTTCTCGCCGAGGGCCGCTACCGTGAGGTGCTGGGCGCGATCGACGCGTTGGCCGAAGGGGCGTTTGTCTAACCGCCGCATTGGCCTCGCCGTGCGACAAGACTCGGGATTTGTAGAGGCGCGCCGACTTCGGCTCCGTCTACCTCACTCCGGCACCGGCATCTCGGCCAGCATTTCGTCCGTGATGTAGCGTCCCAGCCCGAACAACTTGCGGTCGGAGTACCAGAAGATCCGCTCGCCGTTCAGCTCGGTCAGGCTGGCGTACATCGAGAGCCACCATTTGTAGAACGGCGGCACGCCCACGCAGTTGGTGTCGAAGAGCAGCACCGGGTCGCTGAACCAGATCGGCTGGTGCGTGCCGGGGCGGTACTCGCCCAACGAGATGAACTGCGGCCGGCGGCTGCTGTTCGAATCCGAGATGCCCACCGCGCCGTAGCCCCAGCCGTCGTGATTTTGGAGCAGTTGGAGATAGCGGCCGTCGTTGAGGCGGTAGAGCGGCGTCGGCGACACCGGGTTCTCCATCGGCTCGCCGCCGTCCTTGTACCGCAGCATCTCCGTGGGCCGCCACGAGTGGCCGTGGTCGTCCGAGACCGTGTACCAGATCTGCCCGTTGCGCGTGCGCATCACGGTGAACAGCCGGTCGTCGGGCAGCAGCACCGGCGCCGGCTCCTGGCAGAACGACGAGCCCTCGGGGGCGTCCGGGTCGTTGGCGAGCGGCACCGTGATCAGCTCTTCGTCGTCCGGCAGCCAGGTGATCTGCACATCCTTGGGATCCGGTCCCTCGTCGATGTTGTCGAAGCGCATGAACTGGCAGCGGCAGTCGCTGCGGTAGTACGCCACCTTGCCGTCGGGCCGGCGCACCCCGGTTACCTGCCGCGCCGCCGGCGAGGCCCACTCGGTGTAGCCCACCAGCACGCGGTCCAGCGCATCGCGGATCGGCTTCTGCCACGGGATGCTGTTCGTGCCGATGCTCGGGTCGGGGTGGCTCAGGATGGTGCGCCGGTAGGAAATGTCCACGCCGCCCGGCGTCCAGGTGCGGCCGTCGTCGTCGGAGTAGCTGCAGCGCAGGAAGCTGGTCTGATAGCTGAGCCCGACGCCCGTCCCCTTGTTGTAGAAGGTATAGATGCGGCCCGTGCGGCTGATCACCGGAAACCCGAAGCACGACGCCTGACCGGACTTGGGACCCGGCGGGTCGAACTCGCCCGGCTCGGACCAGGTGCGCCCGCCGTCCTCGCTGCGCGCGTAAAGCACCGTGTGGTCCGAGGCGTCCGCCTTGGTGCCATAGGTCCAGATGGCCAGCAGATCGCCGCCCGGCGTCTCAGACACCAGCACGTGATCCACCGCCTCCACCCACTCCGGCGGCTGCTTGGGCAGGAAGAAGACCAGGTCAGGATTCGTGCGGCGCCAATCGTCGCTGAAGCACTCGTAGTCGCCCTCGACCGGCATGAGACACCCCGCTCGCCAAAAGCCCAGACACGCTCCGCCCAGGCAATCGCAGCCTAGACCGTCCTAAGCGGCGGCGCGAACGATCAGGCGTCCGTCACGACTGCCTTGTCATTTCGAGCGAAGCGAGAAATCTAGGACGTTCGACCACGGGTGCGGGGGTGAACCCTGGATTGCGGCGTGCGTCGGCGTCCAGACCGACGCTCTCAGCCCGCAACGTTCTGCCCCAGGCGCCATGCGGGCGCATCAATCCAGACTCGAACGTCACGCAAACGGCTTGAGCCGCCGCCCGTCGCGCTTGAGTGTTCCCTGTTCGACCAGGCGGGTGATGAGGTAGGCCTGCTCGCGGTCGCCCTTGATGCGGTTGCAGTGCGAGCAGAGCATTTGCAGGTTGTCGATGTGGTCTGTTCCGCCGCGCGACCGCGGCACGATGTGATCCACCTCGAACATGCGGAAGGGGAAGTCCACCTGGCAGCCGTTGCATCGGCCTTCCTGTTTCCCAAACAGCTCGTGGGCGCGCTTGCGGTAGGGCACGGGCGCCTCGATGTCGGTCCGGCGTGGAATGTCCGACCGCACGGTCACGTAGCCGTGATGAAACATGGGACCGATGCCCAGCGGCGGCGCTTCCTGTAGCCGATGGTTCACCAGTTGCACGGCTTTGGGCGAGATATCGATCCCCGCCCAGCGGCGCTCGAGAAGCTCCGCGGCGACGCATGCCGTGGCGCAGCCGCAAAACGGGTCGAGCACCAGGTCGCCTTCATTGCTGGAGGCCCTGATGACGCGGTCGAGCAAGGCGAGGGGCTTTTGGGTCGGATAGCCGACGCGTTCCTTGGCGCGAGAACCGATTGGCCGGATATCGGTCCATACGTCCTGCAAGGGGACGCCGGGCATTTCATCGAGATAGCGCTTGTAGGCCGGCACCGCGCCGGAACGCGACTGCACAACGCGGCCTTCAGCAATGAGCTCGGCCATTCGCTCTTCGCTGTAACGCCAATACCTCGTCACACCCATCACTTCGTATTGCGGATTGCCCTTCGCTGCCCCGCCGGGTCCGGTCAGATTGTCAAGGCGATACCTTCTGCCCGTCTCAGCCTCGGTATGGCGATAGAACTGGTCGATATAGTCTTGGTCATACGGTGTATGGATCGGATTCCAGGTCCAACGATCCGACTTGGTATAGAAGAGAAGCGTGTCGTGGATGCGGCCGTGTTGACGCCGACCTTGCCGCGCATCGCTGTGCGCGCTCGATCGCTTCCAGATGATCTCGCTTCTGAACGCATCGGCGCCAAACACCGCATCCATGATGGCTTTCAAATAGTGCGCCGCGGTCGGGTCGCAATGGAGATAGACGCTCCCGGTTTCCTTTAGGACCCGATGCATTTCCAGCAAACGCACCGCCATCATGCAGATATAGGACTGCATGCCTTTCCCATGCGCCCGACCCGCCGCCTCGATCACGGCGTACATGGCCGGCTGTTCGTCCGCGATCAAGCCCATCCAGGCCACGTCCAGGTCGGAGAGGGTGCAGGGGTCCTTGAATGCGGCGCCGGCCGCCTGCGAGCCCACGGGCGCCTCGTAGGTGCGGTTGGAGTTGAACGGCGGATCCAGGTAGATCAGGTCCACGCAGGCGGAGTTCATCCCGCGCAGGACGTTGAGGTTGTCCTCCGTCCACAGCGTCTTGTTGGCGAAGTTGGGCTGGCCCTCAGCCGTCATCGCTGCCGCACAAACAGGTGGCGTTCCCCGCCCAGGTCGACATCGACGGTCTTCCATCCCGCTGCCAGCCAGCCCGAACGCGCCTCAGGATGGCTGGAGCTGTTCGCCCACCATGCAGGATGCTTGCGCGCGGAAGCACACAGCGTGAATCCGAGGACGTCTTCAACGTCGGCGAAGGTTGCTCGCCACTCGCCGTCGCGGCGGTCGGCCAGAAACCGGCGCAAGGGCTGGTATTTGCTCACGGCAGTCATGCTAGCAATCCGCAGTTGATCGAGCGCATCCGGGCCGACGCCCGCTAAGGCTTGTTTGGCGGACCGTGGCGAGCTGGAGCAGCGGTGCCGCGCGCGTGAACGGCCAAACGGCTGGTAACCCCTGGCAAGGGGTCAGTAGTCTGGACTGTCCCCCAGATTGAGGTGGCATGCGATGCCCGGTCCCGGCGAGCCGTCAGCCCCACTAGTCTTCGTCAGCTCGACTGTCGAGGACTTTCGAGACCTCCGCTCGGCGCTCCGTTTCTGGCTCGGCTCGCTGGGCTATCGCCTCTTCATGAGCGAGTACAGCGGTTCCGATAAGGTCCTAGGGCCGGGAACATACGACGCTTGTTTTGAGGCGATCAGCCGTGCCGACCTCTACGTGCTGCTCATAGGGGCACGCCGGGGATCGCTTATCAGTGAAGAGCCCCAGTGCAGCATCACTGAGGCGGAATACGACTTCGCATACAGAGCGCGTCAGGACTCTGGTCGCCCAATGCTTCTGCTCTTCGTGCGCGACGAAGTCGCCCGTGATATCAGGCGCGAGAATCCAGAGCTCGAATACCAGGATGTCGAGCACACCCGATCATTCGTCGACAAGGTCGAACGTGTCGCCGAGACAACGGCCGCACGCGAGGGGCAAGGAGATCCGCCTGCCGACAATTGGCTGCACCGTTTCAGGGAATTCGCCGATATCGCGACGGAGATCGACAGCGCTCTTGGGATCACGGGTTCGGTTAGGGAAGCGCGGCAGCGTGATCTTCTTCGGGACGAGCTAGCAGAAGTTCTTCAGAGGTTCGTTGGCGCGCTCACAATGAGTTTCAGAAAGTACTTCGATGCGGCTCCGGCAGCCCGTGAACGGTTCGAAGCCTTGATCGGCAGGTCGATTCCAGAGACGCTTCTGAGCGAAGAGAATTGGCTTCCTAGGGTCTGGCACAGAGACGCAGATGGTGTGTTTGGACCGCTCGTCGATCTGCGCGCAGATCCAATGGGCTCCGTAGGGGTAACCGAACGTCGCGTGGCGCTACAGATCGCATCCTTTTCGCTTGTGGTCGCTTCGTATGCTGCGATTGAGTTCCCGCGTTTGCATGAAGCTTCGCGAACCGGTTTATTCAGGCGCTACGATCCGCAATCGCGTGCCACCGTGGCGACTGATTTGCAGCAGGCAGTAGATCTTGCACAACGCGAGCTTCGAGAGGTGCGATCGTTCGCGCGAGAAATCGGGGAAGCACCAGCACGCGTGAGGGCGCAACTTGCTCCTCTTTCGAGTAAGAAAGTTGGCTCGGTCGAGCTACGCAGAAGCGACATTGCGGAACTCGCAGGTCTTCACAACAGCGTGCACAACGTCGTCGTCCGCCTCGTGACGCTGCTGCGCGCACTACAGGGAGCTAACCAATCGCCGCTCCCTAGGGAGTCGGATCTCCGGCCCCACTCACCGTATCCAGGCATGGACAAGGAAGTTGCCCGCGAACGGTCAACTCGTGAGGAGATCCTTGCCTGGGCGCAGAGTGGACTACTTGAGGTCGCCACCGGAATAACGGTGAAGACAGGCTCTTCGTCGGAGTGACGTAGGGGTCACGCCACGGTCTCTGCAGAGAGAGACGTGATGCTGTCGGCGTATGGG